>JANOVQ010000667.1:0-6983 GCA_031417495.1 Pseudomonadota bacterium
CAGCGGTGCCCGCATCGCGCGTGCTGACGAAATACGCGCCACTGTCATCAGTATAAAAAAGCTCGGTATTGCCAATGCCGGCAGCGGTCGGCAAGGTGCGCCCCGTGTAACGCGCAGAGTAGGTGCAGAGTCCCGCCTCAGCATCCGAGTACGGGATTCCATTGTGCCAACCGGAAACCCCGAGCCCCGCCGCGATCAGCAGGGAGCGTTCGAAATCATCCAACGCGGCTGGCGCTTTGGTAGATTTGTATTTGAGAGGCCCGCGCGGAATTTCCATGCCCCACCCGAAGCGGCGCGAACGGCGACCGAACAGCGCACTGAAGAGCGGGAACGCGGTGGCTTCCGCGAGCAGGGTGTTCCATTCCGCGAGTTGCGCGGCGCTTGGCGGCGCGGTCTTGTCCTCATACACCTGGGTTCCCCTCCGCTTTTCATTGTTGGACAGGCAGGCTGGAGTTTACTGTGGAGCGCAGGGGCGACACCATGATCCAAGCGGTCATTAGGTTTCCGGCGCGGCTAAAGTCGCTCCTCCCCGGGGACTCAACCGCGCTCGCCCCGCTCATGCGCCAGCAGCCATTGCTTGCGCGGCAAACCGCCACCGTAGCCCGTCAACGCGCCGCTGCTGCCGACCACCCGATGGCAGGGCACAACGACGCTAATCGCGTTCGCGCCGTTGGCGAGCCCCACCGCGCGGACGGCCCTGGGCCGCCCAATCTGCGCGGCGAGTCCGCCATACGTGAGCGTGCTGCCGCAGGGAATTTTGCGTAATGCCCGCCACACCTCGCGCTGAAAATCGGTCCCGCCGGTGTTGACTGGCAGGGTATCGATCACGGATAAATTCCCGGCGAAGTAGGCGCGCAGAGTGCCGGTTAGGCCTGCGGGATCCTTTTCCTCGACCATCTCCAGCGAACCCCAACGAAGCTTCAGCAAACGATCAAGTCTGGCCCGGTGATCGCTCCACTCGGCCCCGCAGAGTTGTCCATCGCGATCAACCACGAGCCACATTTCGCCGAGTGGCGTAGCGAGACGGTCGCAGCGAAATTCCTTGGTCACCCGCTTTTCTCCTTGCCAAACACGGCACCCTTCGCGCTGGGCATTCCAAGCTAAATAGTGGAGCGGAAATAGCGTCCCCTGTGGCGTTTGACGTGGTCGGTATTTCTGCTTCGTTATTTTGTCTATGCCGACAAAATCTCCCGCGCACGCTCGAACATATTGGATAAACACAGCCCCATCGACTCCCAGATCGGATCGTGGCGCTGCCCCTTGCGGTGCAGTTTCACATTCAGACAACCAATGCTGGCCAAGCGAAAACCCGCGAACGCCTGATACCACGGGATCGCCGGATAGGTGTGGCCCATGCGCGCTTCGTAGAGATCGCGGATCTCGGCGACGGTGGGCGGATAGATCGCGTGCCAGCTTGCAACCCAATTCGCGGGATCGGCCACCATCATGAGCCAACCAATATCGAGTAGCACATCGCCGATACCGGAGATCTCCCAGTCGATCACGCCGCTTAACTCGCCGTTCTCATACAACACATTGCCGGGCTGATAATCACCGTGATAAAGCCCCACCGGCGTGCCGCTTGGCAAGCTCTTCAGCAGCAGCGCTTCGACAGTTTCCGCCTGCGTGATCCATTGCGGCTCCGGCGCGTGCAAATAAATCTTCCGCCAGCGCGAGACCTGTTCAGCCAGGGGCTCAGGTGCCTGCCAGTCAGCGAGTTGGCGCTGCCAGTCGAACTGATGAAATTTCGGTAACACTTCCACCGCCTGGCGCCAGAGTGGCTCGGCAGCGGCTGCGGTTCGCGTAAAGCTCACATGGGGATCCCACACAAAGAACGTCCGCCCGGGCAGGCGTTCCATCACGATGTAGGGCACCCCAAAGAGATCCTCAGCGGGGCTTGCATAGGGCACTGCAGGGACCGGCAAAGCGGCCGCGCGCAAGGCTCGCATGAGCGGGGCCTGTCGATAGACATCGGTGTTGCCCCGCCGCGCCACGCCTTTGGGCGGAATCTTGAGCACATAGCGACCTGCGCTCTGGTGCGTCCCGCGCTGGCGAGTTTCAAATAAGAACGTGAGCCCTGCATGGCCGTCGGAGTCAGTTACCTCCGCGAGTTCGAGATCCGGCCCCAAATGTGTCGCGACGAAACGGGCGAGGTTAGCAGTAAGTTCAGTCGTGACCATAAAGCATCGCTGGGTAGTGAAAAATCTATTTGGGTGCGACGAATAAATCGGGGGCTGCCTGTGCGGCTTTCGCGTCCTTGGTCCAATAACGCTTGGCCCAGATGCCCTGATATTTTTCGTCGTTGAGTGGCATGCGCCAGGTTTTGACTTCGGCCTCGGCCATGGTCACGGCACATAACGCGCGCGGCTGATCGTCGGTGATATCGACATACCCATTCGCGTCTTTGGCCGGCAGATAGCGCAAGGCGATCCGGCGATAGCGATCACGCCAGACATCATCCTGGCCAACTTCGTGGACCACCCGTGCATGGCCCTGCACAATCACCTTGCGATAGGGCACGGCGAGTTCGTCGATGCATAAGGCGACGCGCGAATCGCGCCGTAGATTGCCCAACCACTCCGAGTGCTGACGCGGCGTGAACCAGATCGCGCCTTCCTCATACACAAACCAGATGGGGCAGACCGCCGGCCAACCATCGGCATCCAAGGTCGCGATGTCCATCAGCAGGCCAGGCTCTTCGAGAAAGCGCGTTCGTTCAAGATCGGTCAATTTCGGCATGTCGATTCCTCCCTCCACGAGTGGCTGCCATAATAACGCGCTATCCGCTTAGTGACTGTAGGGAGACCTCCCATGATTGACCGAAAATTTATCGGCTATACCTCGCCGCGGTGTACTTTGGAAGTTGAGAAAGGTCGCCTACGGCAGTTTGCCCACGCGATCGGTCAGACTGAGGCCATCTATGTGGAAGAGGCAGCGGCGCACGCGGCGGGTTACCGTTCGCTACCGGTACCGCCCACCTTTTTATTCTGCCTCGAAATGGATCGCCCAAATCCTTATGGGTGGTTCGACGAGATAGGGATCCCGCTCCCCCAAGTTTTGCACGCCGAGCAGAAATTCACCTACCACACCATGGCCTTCGCCGGCGATGCGCTGACCTTCGATTCTAAAATCGTCGATATTTACGCGAAAAAAGCCGGCCTGCTTGAATTCCTCACGCAGGACAACCGCATCACCAATCAGCACCAGCAACTCGTTGCCGAGTTCCGGCGCACACTCGTGATTCGCCACGGCTGAGGATTCTTCCATGCCAACTCCACGCTTCGATTCCATGGCAATTGGCGACGCATTGCCGTCACTTATTCTGCCACCTATCACCCGTCAGACGCTCGCCGTGTACTGCGGCGCCTCCGGCGATCACAACCCCGTGCATGTGGATCTCGATTTTGCGCGCGCCGCCGGCCTCGGCGATGTGCTCGCGCATGGCATGCTGATCATGGCCTATATGAGCCGCTGCCTCACCGCGTGGGTGCCGCCGGAAGCGCTGCGCAGTTTCGACACCCGTTTCCTGGCTATCACGCGGATCGGCGATCAAATCACCTGTGCGGGACATGTGGTCGAAAAATTCGCAGACGCCGGGGAATCGCGAGTGCGCGTCGTCATCACCGCGCGTGATCAGCGCGGGGAAATCAAGACTCAGGGCGAGGCGGTGGTGGCCCTGGGGTAGTCGTTACAGGACTGTGGCGCCAGCCCGTAGGTCGGATAAGCGCAGCGTTAGTCGAACTTCTTACAGCGACGCAGCGTCGGCTTACGCCCCGCCTATCCGATCTACGAATTCCAAGACTTCGTCACCCGCGAGATAAAAAACGGCTTGCCGCCTTCGATCAGCCGAGCATACGGCGGGTAGCGAAACACACTACTCTGAGATCGCGGTTCGAGCAGCAGCGGCAGCAGGCGCCCGCTGCGCTGGGTGATTGGCACCACCAAATCTCCTGCGCGCAGAGAGGCATGCAGCGCCTGCGTGTCCAGCACCTCGCACGCTTGCTCAGCAAGCTCACCACCGTTGAGGATTTCTCGTTCGAGTGCTGCCTCCATCGGTTCGGCAACCACTTCGAAGGCTATTTGGTGTCTGGCCAGCAAGCTCGCGAAGAGCGCAGTGTGGGCGGTAATGGCATAAGCAGGTGGCAGTACGAGATGGTCATGCTGTTTAACCGCGCGATGGTCGGCGAATTCGAGCGCCTCGAGCTGATAGGTATCACGCCGACGCAAGTTGAGCGTAAGGTGGGGCGAACTCGGTTGCTGAATGTAGGATGCATTGAGCGCCAGCAAGGTGCACGGTGCTAGATATGCGGACTGCGCAAGCACCCGGGTGATCGCCTGCCGCTGACGCTGCAACACCGCGAGAAAACTCCGCATGCACCACCACTGCCGGTCGGCGCGCACGCCGATATTACGAAAGGTGGGATAGGGATCTGCCTTAGGCTCCATGGGCGTTTCGAGCAGCACCGTCAACGCGCCGCGCAAGCCTGCCTTGTTGCGGAATTTGCGCACCGTTAAGCCGCCGTGCGTGATCGGTTGCTGGGTAGAAGTGATTTCGCGGATATAGCGCTGCGCGCGCAACCCGTGCGTGGTGACCTCGGCAAGCAGCGCTGGCAACAGAGTGGATTCGGTGTAGCGCTGCAGGTCAGCTGGAATCGCGGGACTGTTCGCCACGTCGAATTGCGCTTCAAAATCGGTGAGATACCCCTCGCGACCGAGCGTCTTGCGCTTCAGGCTGGCGGATTCGTGCGCATCGAGCACCACTTCGGGCGCGTAGCGTAGGACTGCGGCATCGAGCGCACAACTCTCAGGTTGTGATAACAGCACGTAATCGCGGTTGATGTTGACATCATTCCCATTGCGGCTGGAATCCAGCTCACGCCCATCGGGGTTGGCATTGGGAATCAGCACGAACTCGAACTCATCGAGCAAGCCCTGCAAGTCACCGATTAAGATTGCGCGCGCAAGATACAGGAGCGCCTCACACCCCGCCGCCTCCGAGGCGCCGTGCTGCGAACCGACGATCATCACCCGCAGCTTGGTTCGCTGCGGGGTCGGCGCCTCACACACCAGTGCCAGAATTTCCCGGCCCTGGGCTGAGTGTCCGATGCACTCGAGCGTCGCATACGGTCCGGATGTCGCGGTCAGCGCGCGCAAAAAGCCCGCGATTTCTTGCGAACTCGAATACTGCTGAAAATGGTGATGTTCGAGCGGGGTCGCGAGGAGGTTCACGGTGGGCTGCGGGTCGCACCCTTAAACGTGCGATAGACAAAAAATTCCTGTGTCGGCACCACCAGGGTTGAGAATTCCGGATAACGAAAGACGCTACTGGTGGAACGTGGATCGAGTAACAACGCGGCGGTGCGGCCATTCGGCTGCGTCAAGTCGATGAAAATGCCGCCAGCTTCGATCGCGAGTGACTTACGGGTCTCCTGCAGCAATTCCGCGCGATCAAGGATATTGCGAGGACCCTTGAAACGGGTCGCGATCACCTCCGCACTGGTAGGTTGTGTGACGCTCCAGAAATTCACCTGGTGGCGTTCGAGGATCGGTCGTAATTTATCCAGATGCTCCGTGACCACCAGCATCGGTGGGAAAGGTTCGGTGTCGGCCGTGACCAATTTACGGTGATCGCGAAACTTAAGAGTCTCTAATTTGCGGGTATCCAGGCGCCGCAGCGGAATTTCCACCTGCGGGTGTGTGCGATCAACCTCGTACCCTGCAAACAAGGTAAGGGGTTCCTTGTGCAGTGCCTGGCGGGCTGCGGTGGTCAAACCCAGGATTTCATTACGTCGCTCGTGGACCAGGCCAAGAAAGGCTCGGATGCACAGCAACTGACGCTCCACTCTCGCCGCGATGTTGCGATAGGTCGGAAAACTGTCCTCGCGCGAGTCGAGCTTGGTCTCCACCAGCAACGACAAACCCCCCGACATCCCGGCGGTGTTGCGGAAATTGCGTAAGGTGAGACCGCCGTTCGTGATCGGCTGTTTGATGCTGATGATCTCTCCGATGTAACGGTGCGCCGGTAATCCGCCAGCTGATACCCGCTCGAGAATTGTCGGCAGGAAGGTCTGCAACGCGTAATCCCGCACCGCCGCTGGCACTGCCGGATTATTCGCGATCTCAAACTGCGCGTCGAAATCAGTGAGATATCCGTCCTTGGCGAGGGTCTTGCGTTTGAGAATCGCCGACTCGTGCGAATCCAACAACGCATCGGGCGCGTAGCGGCTGACCGCTTCCTTCAGTAATTGGCTTTCAGGTTGGGATAACAACACGAAATCGGTATTGATGTTGATCCAGTTGGCGTTCGCGCGTCGCTTGAGATCGCGACCGTCGGGATTCGCGTTGGGCAGCAGAATGATTTCCAGATCATCGAGCAGCGGGCGCAGAGAACCGCGCAACAACTCGCGCGCGATCACCAGCAACGCTTCGCCACCCGCCGGCTCCGCCGCGCCGTGCTGCGAGCCGATCACCATCACCTTCGCGCGCGGAGATTTATCCTTGCCACGCGGCGCCGCCAGGCGCAGGACTTCAAGCGGTCGACCTTGCACGCTGTCGCCCAATACTTCAACGCGCGCCAAACTCGGCTGGGTGGCGGCGAGCGCATGCAGATAGGCACTCATCTCAGCGGAGTTGCTGACCTGCGCCTGAGCGTGAGCTTCAAGCGGCGTCGGCAGTACCGCGTCTGTCACCGCCTCCGCGCGCTTAACACTGGTCGCCACCAAGATTATTAACAGCGCGAATATTTTCAGGGAATTCATTGCGGGTTGGCTTCCTGGCGCAATTTAAAGCGTTGTATTTTGCCGGTCGCGGTCTTCGGCAGTTCCGGCACGAACGAAATCCAGCGCGGATACTTATGCGGGGCGAGCCGGGTTTTCACATGTGTCTTGAGAATGGCTTCCAGCTCGAAGGTCTCTGCAATACCGGGTTTCAGCACGATCACCGCCTTGGGTTTCACCAGACCTTCGTCGTCGCTCACCCCAATG
>JANOVQ010000668.1:0-17549 GCA_031417495.1 Pseudomonadota bacterium
GAGAATAGATTCACGCCGGTCTTCTCGGCGAGCCGGCTCAAGACCCGATCAGGCACCGCGCCGATGCCTAATTGGACCCAGGCATCGGTAGGAATTAGCTCCAGGACGTGTTCGACGATGGCCTGGTCGCGCGCCTTGGCGGGCGGGGTCAGGTAGGTACACAAGGGAGTCGCCGCATCGACCCCGTAATCAATGCACGATAAAGGCACCCGGCTCTGACCTGCGGTGACCGGCATATTGGCGTTGAACTCGGCAATCACGAGCTTCGCATTGGCGATAAAATCGAGGTTCGCGCCCACCGAAATCCCGAGGCTGACGGTATCATCGGCCAGCGGCAGGGAAGTTTGCACGACGACCACGTCGGGAGAAATCGGCCCGTCCCGGCACACCACGCGATTTAGATCCGCCAAGCGGACCGGCACAAAGCCAATCTTGCGCGGATCATTTTCCGTGAACAGTTCGCGCAACTTAGCCGAAGCCTGCCAAGTCACGTACCGGAAATGTTCACCGATACCGCGCTTGAGATAGCCATAACGGCCGAAGCCAAACCCCGACATCACGGTGAGCCCGGTGAAGCGCTCAACATTCTCCACAAAGGCCTCGAATAGGGTGACCGGCTCGGCGCAGCCTCCCGGCATAATGACGGTGCTGTGATTGGGAATGGCCTGGATGGCCTGGGTCGCGCTGACAATCTGCATGGGGATGACTTCCGATACTTTGTCCAAGTGTACCGAATCAATGGCGGATATTGCGCCTCAATTCAACGGTCACTTCGCGAGTGACGTGGATTCGCGCCGCCGCGCCAGGCTGTTAGACTTCGCCCTCATTTCCATCAGGCATTGACCCGTATGCAGAAGGCGCTGCCGCTTGTTCTTTCACTCTGGTTCTGCGGTGGCGCCGCGTGGTCGGCGCCGAGCAGCGCTAGCCCCGATCTCAGCGGCCGCTGGATCGTCAACGAAGACGCCAGCGACGATGTCCATGATCGACTCCAAGGGCTGACCGTGATTCGTTCGAAGCCCAAATCTCAAGTCGCGGCGGAACGCGATCGCGAGGGCTTGGGGCGTAAGGCCCGCATCTACAATGAGCTTGAACTCTCCCAAGAACGGCGCCTGATAAAACACGAAGCGGACGTCGGCGATCTCACCCGCGTCCTGCACACGGCCGGCCTCACCGTGGTCACGCGTGAGTCCGGCCTCGCAGTCACCTACGACAAGGGCTTCACGCGGCAACTTGCACCCCGCACGGGTGGGCGACGTTACTCCGCCAAAGGCGATGAATTTACGCCGGATGACCTCGGGCGCAGCATGGTGTACTGGCGCGGCAATGTGCTGGTCATCGAAACCTTGCTCGCGCCGCGCGGCACCATGACCGAAGAATTATCGCTGAAAGAAAATGCCCGTAAACTCCAAATCCATACGGTGCTGCGGAATCCCGATTGGTTGATCGACGCGGATATCGTGCGGGTGTTTGACGCAGCACCGTGATGACCTCACCAGTCGTGGAAGAAGACGATGCTGCGGTTATCGGCCATTAAGCGCGTCATCCCGGGCCATTAAGCTCGTCATCCCGGGCGAAGACCCGGGATCCAGGGTCGCCTGAGGTTCGGCATGGATCCCGGATAACCGCTGCGCGATTTCCGGGATGACGGAGTTTTAAGGTCTGGCACGGCGTCACACCCCCGCTTTCGTCTTCTCCTGTTCGCGCAACTCACGCCGCATGATTTTTCCGGTGGTCGTCATCGGCAAGGATTCCACAAACTCAATCAGCCGTGGCACTTCGTGTTTGGCGAGGCGCTGACGCACTGAATCCTTGAGTTCCTCGATCAAAGCCTCGCTAGGGATGATGTCGGGCGCCGGAATGATAAATGCTTTGATGATCTCGGTACGCACGGGATCAGGCACGCCGATCACGGCGGCCATCTTGACTGCCGGGTGCTTGAGCAAGGCATCCTCAATCTCGCTCGGGCCGATGCGATAACCGGAGCTGGTGATTACATCATCCGCGCGGCCGTGGAACCAGAAATAACCGTCGTCATCCATATGCCCGGTGTCACCGGTGATCAACCAGTCGCCGATAAATTTGTCGCGCGTAGCCTCGGGCTTATTTAAATACTCCTTGAGCATGACCGGATGGGGTCGCTTGCACGCGATATGCCCCGTTTGCCCGGGCGCCACTTCCTGCCCCGCGTCGTCGACAAACGCGACGATCGAGCCTGGCGTCGGGCGGCCCAAGGATCCCGGCTTGATTGGCATCACATTGCCGTTGTTAGCCAGAATCACATTACATTCGGTTTGCCCGAAGGCCTCATTGATACTCATCTTGAGTTCGCGCCGGCCCCACTCAATGAGTTCCTTGCCCACCGACTCCCCGCCCGAGGCTACCGCGCGGAGTTTCAGGGTATAGCGCGATAATGGATCCGGCACCCCGCGCATGAGCTTCAGCATGGTCGGCGTAAGCAGCGCTAAGGTAACCGCGTGCTGATCCAGAATTCGATACGCTTCTTCGGGTTCGAAACCCTTCATGGCAGTCGCGACCACCGTGCAACCGTGGAACCAGCCCGGAAAGATCACATCCATCAAGCCGGCCATCCACGCCCAGTCGGCAGGTGACCACAGGGTGTCCTTCGGTTGTGGGAAAAAATCGTAGGCAAACTCGAGGCTCGGCATGTGCCCCAGCATCATGCGATGCGGCTGGACCGAGCCCTTAGGCATCCCGGTCGTACCGGAGGTGTACGAAATCCACGCAGTGTCTTCAGCCATCGTTCGCACATTCTCAAAAGTGCTTGATGCGCTGGCGATGGTGTTCCAGAAATTGCGGCTGCCGGCGGGTTCGCCATCAATCACGAAAATATGCTCGAGCAGAGGAGCCTCGCGCCGGGCCTCCTCGGCCTTCGCGAAATTTGCGCTGTCGGTGATCAACACCCGCGCGCGGCTGTCGTGCAGGCGATAAATCAGTGCGTCGGCGCCAAACAACACCGACGTTGGACAGGACACCATCCCGGCCTTCCAGCACGCCACATGCGTAATCGCGCATTCGGGATCCTGCGCCAATAACACCGTGACCCGCTCACCGCGCTTAAGACCCAGACTGACCAGGGTATTCGCCCATTGGTTGGCGTACTGTTGAATCTGCTGAAAGGTATAGCGGTGGACCTTCTTCGCCTTATCTTCGTAGATCAAGGCCAGGCGCTCGGGACCGTTGGCCCAGCGATCACACACGTCGTCGGCGATGTTGTACTGCGCAGGAATATTCCATTTGAAGTTGCGATATATCTCTTCGTAGGAATCGCCGCGTTGGAGAAGATTCGTCATGGCTGGTCTCCCGGTTTGAGATCTTAGATGGGCGTGCTATTTCATACTCGATCAAGGTCGTTGGAAGCAACCGATTCAGCGTCTGCAGAGAATTCCGACCCGGATCGTCCGCATCCGCGATTAAGGCCAGCGGCGAGTCTGGTAGGATGAGCAAGCTTTGAACCCCATCAGATGACAGGAGATATCGCGTGGCCGGAAAACTTCAGGACAAGGTAATTATTGTGACCGGTGGCAGTACCGGAATTGGTCGCGCGACCGCTCAGCGTTGCGCCGCTGACGGCGCTAAGGTAGTCGTGGCAGACGTCAATACGATTGACGCGCCCGCCACTGTCGAATTGATCAAGCAAGCCGGCGGCACTGCCATTTTCATCCAGACCAATGTGGCGGTTGGCAGCGAAGTCCAGGCCTTGATTGCCGGCACCGTCAAAACCTACGGTCGCTTGGACGGTGCGTTCAACAATGCCGGCATCGAAGGGAGTTTCACCAACATCTCAAAAATGACCGAAGAGAGCTTCGACCACACCATCGCGGTCAATCTCAAAGGTGTGTGGCTGTGCATCAAATATCAAATCGACCAGCTTTTGAGCCAGGGCAGTGGCGGTTCGATTGTCAGCACCGCTTCGGTGGCCGGTCTGGTCGGCGCGCGTGGCGCGAGTGCGTACTGCGCGTCCAAACATGGGGTGGTCGGGATCACGAAAAGTGTCGCGCTCGAATTTGCGCGCAAACGCATTAGGGTCAACGCCGTGTGTCCAGGGGTGATCCGTACCCCCATGGTGGCGCGGCTGGTGCAGGAAGGCGGCGTCGGCGAACAATCATTAATCGCGCAAGAACCGATGGACCGCCTGGGCGAACCCCGTGAGATCGCCGATGCGGTGGCGTGGCTGTTATCTGACGAAGCCTCGTTCGTGACGGGCGTGGCACTGCCGGTTGATGGTGGGTATTTCGCGCAGTAGCGACGGCTTAAGGGGACAGATTTAAATCTGTCCCCTTTTATATTGGACATCCTTTGCCTTGTTTCCCTCCGCGCAGCGCCTCTCCGAGCTCATCCTCCGTCACCGCTGGCTGATTGTCCTCGTGTGGATTCTGCTAGTCGCCGCTGCCGCGTCGGGTTTGCGCCTGCTCAAATTCAATAACAATCATCGGCTGTACTTCAGTCCGGATAATCCGCAGCTGCTGGCCTTTAACGCACTGGAAGACACTTTCGTTAAAAACGATACCCTTAATTTCGTGCTCGCCCCGGCCGACGGGCGGATCTTCACCGCGCAGACTCTCGCGATCGTGGCCGAGTTAACCCAGCGGGCCTGGCAGATCCCCTACTCCTCAAGGGTCGATTCACTGACCAATTTCCAATACACCGAAGCACACGACGACGAGCTCATCGTGCGTGATCTCGTCCCCGATCCGGGGCGCTTAAGCACCCAGGATCTCGGCGAGATTCGCCGGCTCGCGTTGGCGGAGCCGCTGCTGAACGGCGCGTTGATCCGGGAAGACGCCAAAGTGACCGCGGTAAATGTGCTGGTGCAGCTGCCCCGCCGCGACGAAGCGCATGAGGTGCCGCGGGTAGTCAAGGCAGCGCGCGCACTGGCGGCAGATTTCGAACACCGTTACCCAGGATTAAAGGTCTATCTCACGGGGGTTGTCATGATGGACAACGCCTTCGCCGAGGCCGCGCTCGACGACACTGAAACGCTGATCCCGCTCAGCTTCGGTCTGATGATCCTGTTGGTCGGCCTGCTGATCGGGGGTTTCCGCGGCGCCCTCTGCTGCGTGCTGGTGATTGGGCTCGCCATCGTGATGGCGATGGGGCTCGCGGGCTACATCGGCTATCCAGTATCAGCCGCCACGTCGGCCGCGCCGGTGATTATTCTCACCGTCGCGATCGCCAACTGTGTGCATTTGCTCGACGCCTATTTACAAGGATTGCATAGCGGGCAGGCGCAACACGCCGCGCTGCACGACGCGCTTCGCCACAACCTGAAACCGATCTTCCTGGCCAGTCTCACTACCGTGATCGGCTTCCTGACTTTTAATTTCTCGGAGGTCCCGCCCTTTCGGCAACTCGGCAATCTGGTCGCTTTCGGCGATTTCGCCTCTTATCTGCTAGCCGTCACCTTACTCCCCGCACTCCTCGCACTCCTGCCTCCCCAGCGGCCATTTCAAAGCCCTTTACCGCTGAGCGCCCTGTCTTCGCTGGCCGACTTCGTGATTGCGCGGCGGCGCCGCCTAGTGATCTTCATCAGCGTGGGGGCACTAGCCCTCATCGCGTGCATCCCGCGCAATGAGCTTAACGATGTCTTCGTCGAGTACTTTGATCAGAAGATCGAATTCCGACGCGCCACAGATTTCACCGTGCGGAATTTAACTGGGGTTTATCACTTTTATTACACCCTGGAATCCGGTGCGGAAAACGGCATCAACGGCCCGGGGTTTCTGCAGGAGACGGCCGCGTTTGTCGACTGGTTGCGCGCGCAGCCTGAAGTAAAACATGTGGCGAGCTACACCGACATCCTCCAGCGCCTGAACAAGAATCTGCACAACGACGATCCGGCTATGCTCCGTCTGCCTGAGTCACGCGAGATGGCCGCCCAATACCTGCTGTTATACGAGATGTCGCTGCCCTATGGGCTTGATCTGAACAATCAGATCAATGTCGCTAAATCCGCGCTCAAAGTGAGCGTTGGCATGGACACCCTCTCCAGCCGCGCAGCGATCGCATTTAACACGCGCGCGGAGACCTGGCTGAAACAACACGCCAGCCACGTCACGGCAGGGGTAGGTTCGGGCACTGCCCTGATGTTCTCCCATCTCGGCCTGCGCAATATTTCGTCCATGCTGACCGGTACGGTGTGCGCGCTAATCCTCATCTCGGGCGTGCTGCTGCTGATGCTTCGCTCGGTCAAGCTCGGCGTCATAAGCTTGATTCCGAACTTGTTGCCACTCGCAGTGGGCTTTGGCGTGTGGGGCGTGTGCGTGGGACAAGTCGGTCTTTCACTCTCGGTCGTCACCAGCATGGCACTGGGCGTGATCATCGACGACACCGTCCACTTCCTGGTCAAGTACCAGACTGCACGCGACGATCTCAAACTTGGACCGGAAGACGCCGTGCGCTACGCTTTCCGGGTGACCGGTCGCGCGATGATCGTCACTTCGCTGGTGCTGGTGGTGGGCTTTCTTACGCTGTCGCTGTCCCACTTCGAACTCAACGCGGGCATGGGTCTGTTGACCGCTGGCGTGATCGCGCTCGCGGTCCTCGCCGATCTGTTCTTCTTGTCGCCCTTGCTGTTGCTTATCGAAGGACGTCGGCATGCTTAAGCAATTCCTGATCGGCCTGTTAAGCTGCCTGTCGGCAGTCGTCTGGGCCGAGACTGCCCACGAGAAAGGCCTGGCCATTGCGCAGGATGTCGCGCGCCGCGACGCGGGCTGGCAGGACGCGAGCGCGAAACTGACGATGACTCTGCGGAACAAACACGGCCAGCAAAGCCGTCGCGAACTCCGCATTAAAAGTCTCGAGGTGGCGGACGAAGGCGACCAAAGCCTCACTATCTTCGATGCCCCACGCGACATCGCCGGGACCGCTTTCCTAAGCTACACCCATGTCCTGCGAGCAGACGATCAATGGCTGTACCTGCCGGCGCTGAAGCGCGTGAAGCGGATTGCCTCGGCGAATAAATCCGGACCGTTTGTCGGCAGCGAGTTCGCCTATGAAGATTTATCGTCTGCCGAAGTGGGGAAATACCGCTACCTGTGGTTACGCGACGAAGCACTCGGCGAGCACCTAACGCATGTGCTCGAGGAAATCCCCGTCGACGAGAATTCCGGCTATACCCGGCGCGTCGTGTGGTTGGATCAGGCCATGCTCCAACCGCTGAAGGTTGAGTTCTATGATCGCAAGAACGCGCTATTAAAGACCTTGATGATGACGGACTACGCGCAATATCTCGCGCAATACTGGCGCCCCGGAGGAATGCAGATGCAGAATCACCAAACCGGCAAGAGTACGGAACTTAGGTGGGAAAATTATCAGTTTCGCAGTGGTATGACGGCGCGCGATTTTGATCAGAGCACGTTGAAGCGCGCGCGGTGACTGGGGATCCCGGAAGGAATACAGCGCTTACCGATCCGTCATCCCGGAAACGGCGAAACCGTTGTAGACGTCACCCCGAAATTCGCGAGGCGAAACTCCGGGGCGGGATCCGTGCGGAACACCAAGCATCCCTGGATCCCGGGTCTGCGCCCGGGATGACGAGGTTTATGGCCGTGACCTACGCCGCCTCCGACTTCACCCCCGCCAGGTTCCGCCACTCTTTGCGACTCGCGCAGCGCAGCTGCGCGGCTTCGAGCACCAGGCGCAGGAAATCAGCATAACGATAGCCGCCGAAGCCCGCCATTAAATTCATCTTGCCGTCCCAGCACCAACCGGGATTAGGATTGACTTCGAGCAGCTTCACCTGCCCGTTCGCATCGGTGCGAAAATCCATGCGCGCGTAATCGCGGCACCCGAGCCGTTCGAACAAGGTGATCGACCAGTCCACCATCTGGCGCCGGAGATCATCGTCCAGCTGCGCCTGGCGGTACTCGATGTCGTTCCAGTACGGCGAATCAGGACACCATTTCGACTCGTAGCTCAGGATTTTCGGCAACTCGGGCGGAAGTCCGCTGAAGTCGACTTCCAACAACGGAAAAACCGTATAACCGAAACCAGGGTTGCCGATTAAGGCGACGGTGTATTCGCGACCGGGCAGAAACTCTTGCACCAGCAGCGGCCGCCCGGGTAGCAGATTGCGCAGTTCGGTGAGATAGGCCACCGCCTCTTCGGTATTGTTCACGACCGCATGCTGGGTAATGCCGAGACTGCTGTCACCGAGACACGGCTTGATGAGCGCAGGAAAAATCGACGGCAAGGTCGCCCCCTGGTCATCCGGATCGAATAAAGATTCCAGTGGCACTGGAATATCGAAGGATTCCGCTGCGGCGCGGACGAGCGCTTTGTTGTAGCACAGGCCCAAAGCCGCTGGACCCGCCCCGCTATAAGGAATCCCGAGCATCTCTAAGAGCGCCGGCACGTGTAATTCCTTCAGCGCATCGTTGTTGTAGCCTTCATCGCAGAGATTGAGGACAAAGGTGGAATGCCGATTGCGCAGATCATTGAAGAACGTACTGTGATTATCGAGATAACTGAAGCTGTAGCCGGGCAGTTCGTTCAACGCGGTCTTCAAGCGGTTAACGATCTCGATGTCCTCGGTGTTGAACCGACCATCGCGCTTAATCTCATCGGGCAGCCGGGGATCACCCAGCAACACTGTCACTTCAGGATAGCGAACGTCGCGGCGTTTTCGATTCGCCTGTTTCACCGGCGCCACCGCAGAAATGAAATTGCGATGCGCCATCATGCCGAGATCCGCATTGCGGGTAGACAGGGCTTCGAGTGCGTCGTGAAAGCGAATATCGGAGAAACCGGCGGTTTGCAGCAGTTTGGTGATTAATTCTCGAGAATACAGACGCTCAGCATAGAACTGATCGGCAATCACGCCCTTTTCGGCGTGAACCACCACCTCGCGGGAAATCATGCGTGCCTCATCCGCGGACAATGAGCGCTCGCGACACACAAACTGATTTTCGTCGATCCATTCCCACGAACGGCGTTCGAAATGTCCGCGCATCCAATCGCCGTCCATCAAATCGAGCACCAGTTTGCCGTTTGAGCGCAGCGCGCGCTTGACCGAGCTTAAGACATCCAGATCATCTTCCTCGCGATCGAAGTAACCAAACGAGTTGCCCATGATGAGCACACTGTCGAAGCTCGATTCTGGCACTGAAAACTTGCGTGCATCGCCCTCCTTGAAACGCACCTCGAGCGCCCCGGAGCGGGCCCGGCGCCGCGCCAGACTGACCAGGTATCGCGAGCGGTCAATGCCAAGGACATTCTTGAAGCCACGGCGCGCGAGTTCGAGTGAGTGTCGACCCTGGCCGCAACATAGATCGAGCACCCGGTCGTTAGGCTCAAGGCCGGCCGCGGTGAGCACCGCGTCGATCTCGCGCACGGTGTTCTCGTCGTTCTCGACGACATCACCATCGGTTTTCAGATAAAGCGAATTAAAAAGATTGCGCCACCACTCATTTGGCAAATGATGTTCGAGATCCGGGACTGGGCCTAGGGTGCGATTGGAATTCGTCTTCGACTTGGCGTCCATTTGGGAATTAGATTCTCCAGGTTACGGCGTGGAGGCTGGCGTGGGTCGGGCGCACGCTAACGCATGCCTTCAAACTGTTCAAGGTGAACTTCGGCCGAAGAATCTCGCCTGAAGCCGCTCCTACCGAAGATGGAGGATTTCGGGGTCGCGCGGCTGGTCGCCGCGATGGATGCCTGACGACTCATCGAGTGCGCGCGTTGACCATGTGCGGGTCGTTCCACTAGAGTCCTGGGTTCTTCCAGAGCTTAGGCCTGCAATGCCGATTAACCACCTCCTGATCGCGAATCGTGGCGAAATTGCCTGCCGAATTCAGCGCACGGCGCGCGCGCTGGGCCTCAAAACCACCGCGGTTTATCACTTCGCCGATCGCCACGCGCCGCATGTGGTCGCGGCCGACGCCGCCGTTGAGCTGCACGCGGAGGTGCCGACTGCTGCCTATCTTGATGTGACCCAACTGATCGCGGCCGCGCACAGCACGGGGGCAGATGCGGTCCATCCCGGCTATGGCTTTCTCGCCGAGAACGCACGCTTCGCAGCTGCCGTCGAGGCAGCCGACCTGCGCTTCATCGGACCACAGCCCACTGTCATCGAGCTCATGGGCGATAAATTGCGTGCCCGCGAATTCGCGGTCAAACACGGGATTCCAGTCGCACCCAGCGCGACCCAGCAAGGCGGCCTGCAGGCATTTGTGCGCGCGGCGAGTGCGATCGGCTTCCCGCTGTTGATAAAAGCTGCGGCAGGCGGCGGCGGCAAAGGCATGAGCATCGTCCACCATGCGGATGAACTGGCAGCGCGCGCCGAACTCGCCGCCGGCGAGGCGCTGCGCTATTTCGCCGATGGCCGAATCTATGCCGAGCGGTATGTCGATCGCCCGCGACACATCGAGGTGCAGGTTCTCGGCGACGGGACCGGCAAAGTCGTCCATCTGTTTGAGCGCGAGTGCTCCATTCAACGCCGCTTCCAGAAAATCATCGAGGAAAGCCCGGCACCAAATTTGCCGTCTGCGCTGCGCGACGAGATCTGTGCGGCGGCAGTGAAGCTCGCCAGCGCCGCACGCTATCGCAATGCCGGTACGGTGGAATTCATTCTGGCCCCGACCGGTGAGTTCTATTTTCTCGAGATGAATACCCGCCTGCAGGTTGAACACCCGGTGACTGAATTCGTCACGGGCATGGATCTCGTTGAAGCCCAGATCCGCATCGCCAATGGCGAGCCACTGTGGCTCACGCAATCTGAAGTCACGCAAACCGGCCATGCCCTGGAATGTCGTGTCTGTGCCGAACAGCCCGCCCACGATTTCCGACCAGCAACCGGCGCCATTCGGCTGTTGCGTGTGCCCGAAGGGCCAGGCCTGCGCTTCGAGAGCGGCATCCAGGAGGGCTTGGCGGTGACGGCTGCGTTCGATTCCATGCTGGCCAAGCTGGTCTGCCATGCCAGCGATCGCAACGCGGCGATTGCTGCCATGCGCGATGCCTTGGCGGCGACAGTGCTCCTTGGCGTCGATTCCAACCTGGATTATCTCGCCCAGATCTTTGCGCACCCGGAATTCGTCGCCGGCCGCCTGCACACCGGCTTCGTCGTGGAACACGCGGCGAGTCTCGTCGCCGCGCCACTCGCGCCTGAAGACCAGGCCGCAGTGCTGTTAGCGGCAGCTTTGGCGGACGATGGCTTCCGCCGCATGGCCTATGCGATGCCCGAACCTCATGCCTCTATCGGCCATTGGCGGAACTGACACGATGCCCCTCACCTTACACTTCGAAGGACAGACTCACGCAGTCGAAATCTTGGCGCGGCAACCGCAACTGCGCTGTCGAGTCGATACTGCGGAGCACGTCATCAGTGAAACCGCTGGCGACGCGTGCTGGTGGTTGACGTTAGATGGTCGCCAGTATCAGGTCTGGCGGGTGTGTGAAGGTGAACGTGTGCACCTCAAAATCGGCGCGCGGACATTTTCGGTCGACGTGATCGATGAACTCGACGCCACGCAGCATGGGAGCGGTAGCGATGAACTCCGCGCGGAGATGCCGGGAGTGGTCGTCGCCTTGCGCTGTCAGGCCGGCTCGTTAGTGGCTGCCGGCGATCCCCTGCTCACCATCGAATCGATGAAGATGCAGATCACGATGAACGCGCCGCGCGCCGGCACGATTGCTGCCGTCCATGTCGCACTCAATCAATCCTTCCAAAAGGGTGCGTTGCTGGTCGCCCTGGAACAAGCCGCCGAGACTCCTCCCGCATGAGCAGAATCCGTTCCAATCTAAACACCGGTTCTGCCGAATTTCGCCAGAACCATGCCGCGAATGTCGCGCGCATCGCCGAATTTCGCGCACGCCAGGAAGCCGCGCGCCACGTGCGCCCGGCACGCGATGTCGAACGCCTGCACAAGCAGGGCAAGATGCTGCCGCGCGCGCGGCTGGAGCGCCTGCTCGATCCCGGCGCGCCGTTTCTCGAGCTCTCTTCCCTGGCCGCCAATATGGCCTACGACGGTGAAGCACCCGGCGCGAGCAGCATCACGGGTGTCGGCATGGTCAGTGGCCGCGAAGTGATGATTCACGCCGATGATTCCAGCATTAAGGGTGGCGCGTGGTATCCCCTCACCGTGAAGAAAATTGTGCGTTGCCTGGACATCGCGATCGAAAACCATCTGCCAATGGTTCATCTCTGTGACAGCGCGGGCGGCTTTCTGCCGCTGCAGTCCGAGTTGTTCCCGGATCAGCAAATGGCCGGCCGGATCTTTCGCAATCAAGCGCTCCTCAGCCGCATGAATGTCAAACAACTCGCGCTGGTGTTTGGCCACTGCACAGCCGGTGGCGCCTACATCCCTGCGCTGTCGGATTACGCGGTGATCGTACGCGGCACTGGCGCAGTCTTTTTGGCCGGGCCGCCGTTGGTTAAAGCGGCGACCGGCGAAATCGTCACGGTGGATGAGTTAGGCGGTTGCGATCTACATACCCAGATTAGTGGCACCTGCGACTATCCCGCTGTTTCGGAAGCGCATGCGATCGCGCTCGGTCGCGAAATCGTCGCGCAATGGGATGGACCGAAGAAATGGCCGATTCAGCGCGAGGCGGTAGAAGCCCCGTATTACCCCGCAGAGGAGCTTTACGGAATCATTCCGGATGACATCAAGCGTGGCTTCGACATGCGGGAAGTGATCGCGCGGTTGGTGGATGGCAGTCGCTTTCACGAATATCAGCCCGCCTACGGCACCACCCTCATTTGCGGCTACGCGAATCTATGGGGCTACAAAATCGGCATCCTGGCCAACAATGGGGTGTTGTTTAACGACAGCGCGCTGAAAGGCGCGCATTTCATCGAACTCTGCAATCAGAACGCAACGCCGCTGGTATTCCTGCAGAATATCACCGGCTACATGGTGGGCAAGGAATACGAAGCACGCGGGATCACCAAAGACGGTGCCAAGATGATCATGGCGCAGGCCTGCAGTCGCGTGCCCAAGTTCACGGTGATGTGCCATGGCTCATTCGGCGCCGGCAACTACGGCATGTGCGGACGCGCCTACGATGCGCGCTTCCTATTCAGCTGGCCGAATCATCAAATCGGCGTGATGGGCGGCGAACAGGCCGCACGCACCCTGGCGGAAGTGAAAAGAGGCCAACTCGAACGGGCCGGACAGGCGCCGGATGCGAGTGCCGTTGACGCGGTGTACCAGGAAACGCTCAAGGCCTACCAGGAACAACTGTCGGCGTACTACTCAACGTCCAACCTGTGGGATGACGGCATTCTCGATCCCGTCGATACGCGCAATGCCTTGGGCGTCGCGATTAGTGCGTCGTTAAACGCACCGTTGGCTGAACCAGGTTATGGGGTGTTCCGCTTTTAACGCGGCGACCTTAGGACCCGGGACTTCTTGATCACCGCTCGCGCAGTTGGCTTCGTGGTCGTGCGCGCTACGTTAGATTTAACCGCAGCACCGCTTGCCGCATCTTGTTCAACTAGCGCTACCGCGTCCTGATACGGCGCCTGATCGCCGCTGGTGGCTCCTTCAAGCTCGATTTCCACCACGCGCAACACTTCTCGCAAAAACGTCTCGCGCCAAACTGCACGCTCAGTGGCGACGACGGGCGAGATCTTGAAGTCATCAATAGCGGTACGGGGGACCACCCCCGCACGCGCCAGTAACCGTTCCAGGGTGTCGAGGCGGTCGCGCATCACGGCAACCTCACCCGCCAGACCCATTACCATCGCGATGACTTTGTCGACACTGGGATCAGCGAAGAAATTTGGCCGCTCGCCTTTGGCTTTCCGTTTCAATCGCACTGACATACGCGCCCCTATTTGCGACCGCCATACAAAAACCAGAACCCACCGCCGCCAAAATCGCCCCCCTGAAAGACCTGCGAACGTCTTGCCTGCGCGATATGGAAGGCACTTGGGATCAGGGTTTCAAATTCATGTCGAGGATCGAAGCCGCCGGATTGCGCGAGCTTTTTCAAATCGATCTCGTGCGCGCGGGCCCAAAACGGTTCGTTGTTGTTGCGCGTGTCCCAATCGAGCATGAACGCATCGAATGCATCCATGTCTTTGTATGGCGGAGTCTCGGCATGCGCCATCAAGCCGCCTCTCCGGAGCAGGCGGTGGCATTCGCGAATGATGTTGTGGATCGCGCGTTCGGAAGTCTCGTGTAGCAGGATATGCGAGACGATAAGATCAAATGAAGCGTCTTCGAAATTAGTCTCCTCCGCATTCTGTTGCGAGAAATGAACCGCCACGCCGAGATCCTCCGCGCGCGCATGCGCATAGCGCAGCATCGGCGCCGCTACATCAATGGCGTGGACCTCGGCACCTGGAAAGGCTTGCGCGTAGGGCAGCGTGCTGTGTCCGACCGAACATCCCATGTCCAGGATTCGCTTAGGCTTGAGGCGTGGCGACTGCTGCTGCAACCAACGCACCACACTGGCCCCGATGTCATTGTTGTAGGGACCCATTTGGCCCATCGCATAAATATGCACTGCGCGGTCGTAGACCATGCCAGCAGACGCATCGTCGGCCACATATTCGGTATGGTAGCCACCAGGTTGGCAATGGATATCGACAGCCTGGTGGTATTTGGGAAGGACGAGCTTGGGATTCAGCTGTAAGGAGCCGCGCGGCTTGCGCCTGATCGTCGCCACCGCGCTATTCAACTGCGGAAGGTCGCGCTCCACCGGTTTTTGGCACGCCGACCACATCATCTCCTGGCTGGTGCGTAAAAGCGTACTGAACATCTGATACTGGGGGTTAGTCACCATCGCGTCACGCACCTCGAAGCGATCCCGCGGCGCGCGCCGATAGGTCTTTTGAAAAGCAGGCGCCACGCTAGTTTCATACACGGCACGATTACCACCATGGACATGTTTGACCAGGTATTCCTTGTACGAACGAACGAACTCCTGACGTGCAAATTCGTCATGGGTTACTGCGGGTAACACTCGGTGCTCGGCTTGCCGGTGGCTTTCCTGTGCGTGCTTCATCATCCACTCCTCTCCAGATTTTTCCAGACGACCTGATGAGCGGCCTTAATGGCTGGCAGAGCGCTACTCATCGCGAATTCCTTAAGCTTAGTTTCTCGGCTGCAACCCAATGAGCTGGCGGGGTGACGCGGGCGGTGGCAGACCCGTCTCACGTAGACACCGCGCTTTTAGCTCCTCCAGAGTCCCGCCGCGATCGAAAATCGGTCGCGTTTCGCGACCTGATTGTAGCGTTGATCTAAGTGATGCTGTCGCGCCTGCGTCGACTCGCTGCGCCGCGTCCAGCACCACGCCATACCGACGCGCGCCTGCGGCTGTGACCAGACCGCGTTTAACGTCGCGCGCGACCAACTCCGGATCGCGCGCCCACGGATCGCCCCAACCGCCACCGCCCCAGGTTTCAAATAACAGGAGATCATTTTCTGCAACGCTGATCCGATCGCATTTTGACGGCAGGATTTGTTCGGTGCCATCGACGTTGACCAGGATTTTGCGACTGCGACTCCCCGGTGCACCGCCATTCGCCCCCCACGGGTAGGTGAGCCAGCGATCGTCATGAATCGACACCTCGCCGGCTGCGAGGAAACGATACCCGACTCTCAACGCATTGCCGCCACGATGTTTGCCGGGACCACCTGAGTCCGCGATGGTTTCATAGAAATCGATCCGTAACGGAAAATACGCTTCGAGGTACTCATTTGGCACATTCACAAAACTGGGCCACAGGGAATGGCCGTCTGCCCCATCGCCGAAGGGGGTGCCGGGGATGCCGCCGAAACTGATCTGGTACAACTGAAACCATTCACCATGGCGGTCATGACCGGAATACATCAGATGGGGGCTGTCCGAGAAGCCCGCCGCACACAGAAAATCCGGGTTGCCCTGGCCAAGCAAGCCGCTGATCACATCAAAGATCCGCCCCAAGGCGTGGGTGCGACACGAAAGCGCCGCCGGGAAGCGCGGTTTCAGCAGCGATCCCTCCGGAATCCTCACTTCCATTAAATCGTAGAAGCCGTCGTTGAACATGATCTGCGGATCAAACACCATAATCATGAACACGCCGCAGAACATCTTGAACATCTCTTCGTTGAGATAAAAATTGATCGAACCAGCGGACTGCGCGTCGGTACCGGCAAAATCGAAAATGACGCGTTCGTGTTCGCGCCACATCCGGCACGCGATTTTATACGGACCCACCCCCATCCCGTCGTCGCAAATATAGTCTTCGAAGAATTGCGGGGCTTCCGCAATCGTCTGCTTGATCAATTGCGCCATTGCAGAGCGATTACGCTCGAGCAGCGCTTCAATCGCCGAATAAAACATATCATCGCCAAAGCGGGCGGAAAGTTCGCTGCAGCGGCGGGCCGCCGTGCGACAGGCGGCGACAAGGGCGTTGAAATCCGAGCGATTCCACTGCGGCAGCCGACAGTTGTGCAGAATCACCTTCAGCAGGTCCGCTTGAAGTTCGCCATGTCGATAGATCTTGACCGGGGGCACCACGATCCCTTCTTCGAAGATCTGGCGGGCATCGGTCGGCAGACTGCCGGGCACCTTCCCGCCGATATCCGTCATGTGCCCAAACATCGCGCTCCACGCGAGCAGGCGGCCTTCTTTGAAAATCGGCAACAGCACCAGCCAGTCGTTCGCATGGCTGATCGCACCGCTGCAACTGTACGGATCCGTGGTGAGGAAAATATCACCGTCTTCAATGGTCCCGTCATAGCCTGCCACGAAGCCATGGATAAATGAGCCGAACTGGCCAACCACCATTTTCCCGTGGCGACTCGCAATCAGCGGAAAGGCGTCGTGCTGTTCGCGGATACCGGGCGACATGGCGGTGCGGAACAGCACGGCGTCCATTTCCACACGCGCGTTTTTGAGCGCATTTTCGAGGATGTCGAGGGTGATCGAGTCAACGGGGATCCGCTGCAATGGAGTCAGGTTCGTTTCGACAATTTGTGCCGGCATAAGCGAAATCCTTAGCTCGGGCGAATAAAAATATTGCCGAAGGTATCCACCTCACCCGTGTGGGCGTGCAGGATGAGCGTAGTGGAATCCATTTCGGTCACGATGGCAGGCCCGCAGATTCGATTGCCAGCGAGAAGCTTGCTGCGGTCATAAACTTGCGCGTGATGGAATACCCCGTCCATCGTCACCCTCTGTTCGGCATAAATTGCGCCGCGCGGATCGCGGCCGCCGGGCGCGCCTTGACGCGCAGCGACCCGCGGTGCGGGGCCCTGCACCACGGCGCGCAGATTGACCACTTCCTTGTCCACCGCCAGCGCGAAGGTGAATAACTGCTCATGCAGCGCGTCGAACCGCGGGCCGCCGAGTTCAAGGGCCTGGTCCAACTCCGACGCCTCAAGATCGACGGTCAGCGTGAGTCCCTGTCCGTGATAGCGCAAGTCCAGCTGATAGTTCGTCGTTTGTGCCGCACGCGCAACCTCAGCATCAACCAGCACTGCGCTGGCATTCGCCGCGAGACCGGCCAGTTCGCGGCGGATTTCCGTGCTCGAGGTGGCGGAGAATTTACGGATGAAGGTTTTCGAAGCTTCGTCGCGCAGGCGTGTGGTCGCATC
>JANOVQ010000669.1:0-9224 GCA_031417495.1 Pseudomonadota bacterium
CCGGTGTTCGCGATTCCTAAACTGCTCAAGGCCAAAGGCCTCAAACTCGCGGATATCGATCTCATCGAGCTCAACGAAGCGTTCGCCTCGCAATGCCTCTACAGTCGCGATGCACTCGGCATCGATAATGAAATCTATAACGTCAACGGCGGTTCGATCGCGATCGGCCATCCCTTCGGCATGACCGGCTCGCGGATGACGGGCCTCGTGATCCGCGAATTGCGCCGCCGCGGCAAGAAACTCGGCCTGGTCTCGATGTGCATCGGCAAGGGCATGGGCGCAGCAGGGTTGTTCGAGGCCTGCTGATCCCAGCAGAATCTTACCAGGGACAGTTTACTTATTTCCCCCGAGACGGCGGGAGAACAGAATCCAAGGCGCGTCGGAGAAATAAGTAAACTGTCCCCGGATTGATCCGAATAGGGGAGTTTTGGCGCTGTGGCGCGATTGTTTAGTTGGTTAATTCTGCTTGCCGTGATCGGGGTACTCGCGTTGCCGTTTGCGCTCTTGGAACAGCAGCCGAGAGTCACCGCTGAGGTCCGTTTGGATGCACCCGAAGTGGCGCGTGCGCGCGCGCTACTCGCCGAGCATGATCCGCGTCGCCTGCGCGATGGCGATATCAAAGCGCTGGAACTGCGCGCGGATGAATTGCAGTTGGTGCTGAGCTACGTACTCGATCAATTGGGTGGTGGCGTGTCGCAGGTCACTCTGCGCCCGCAAACGCTGTCTGCCTTGCTTACATGGCGTTTGCCGGTGAACCCTCTCGGGCGTTACCTGAACCTGGATTTCGTGCTCAACGAGACCCCTTCAATCCCGATGATTGCGAGTTTACGAATCGGCCATCTCGCCATTCCCGGAGTGCTCGCGGATCCAGTACTTGCGGCAGCATTCAAGCTTGCCTATGCGCGGACCGGGCTGCCAACGCCGGCGTCGCTGCTCAAACAGGTCGAATTCGCGGATTCCGGGATCACCCTGCACTATCAATGGCGCAGCGCTATTGTGGCTGCGGTACGCAAGCAGCTGGTGCCTGTCGCCGATGCGGGGCGCCTCCACGATTTTCAGCTAAAGCTGGTCGCGCTTACGCGTCAAACAGGGCGCAAGATGACCTTGTCCGAGCTCGCGGCGCCATTGTTCGCGTTTGGTGTCGAGCGCGCCGCACGGGGCGATCCTGTGGCCGATAATCGAGTCGCGTTGTTAGTGCTATCGACCTATGTCAGTAATCAGCGGCTTGCCGCGCTGGCGCCCGCTGCTGTCGACTGGCCGACGCCGCCCAGACTCACCGTAAAAGTGCACGGTCGCAACGATCTCGTTAAGCATTTTTTGAACTCTGCAGCACTGGCGGCCACCGGCGGTCAGGCAGTGGCCAAAACCGTCGGCCTTTTCAAAGAGATCAATGATTCGCGGAGTGGCAGTGGCTTCAGTTTTATCGACTTGTTAGCAGATGAGGCAGGCACGCGCTTCGGCCAGCGCGCGACCGAATCGCGTGTTCTCGCGCGCGAGATTCAACAGCGAGCGGCACACGCAAGCCGCGATCTCGATTGGATTCCGGCGCCCACCGGGCTCGAGGAGCAGATGCCCGAAGTTGAGTTCGAACAGCGCTATGGTGGCGTGGAAGGCGCGGCGTACCGCGCAGTGGTGCGCGATATTCAGCAGCGAATCAAGACGGTCGCGCTTTATCACTGAGGAATTTCAGGCTCGTGCGGATTACTGATAAGTCCGCCCTTGATGTTTTAACCAGCCTGCGTCGTGTGTCCCCTGCGGATCGTGATGCGTCCAATGCACCACCCCGCCTTGCCCGTTCCACGCATACTCGCCCGCAAATTGAACCGGATCTCCTGGTTTGAGGGTCTCGATGCGAGGCGCAAGATCGATGTTGTGCGCGATCAGCAGGGTTTGTCCTGAGGTGAGGCGCAGCAGAAATTTTTGATGTCGACTGCCGTCCGTATCGTCGCGTAGGAGTTTGCTGACGATACCTTCGCCTGTGACCGGGACTCCGCTGCCGTGTGCGGCGAAGGCCTTAGCAATGACCGCGTCGGTACTTTCCTGAGCGGATTCCGGGTGCGCGGAGGTTGTGGCGCGGCTGAGCGGTGCGCCGGGGTACTCAGCGAGGAGGGTGTAGCCGGCGACCACGGCGGCGGCGATGAGTAACAGTTTTTTCATGTGACGCGCTCAGTAAGGTGCGCTGTGTGCGTTTTTTTTATCGGATTAACGGATTTGCTCGTTCCGACGGTTATCGCGGTGACGCTCGTGGCACACACAGGCCTTCGCCACGCCGGAGTTGCAACGAGCGCCGCAACGTGGCAATCCAATGAGACCTTTACCGGGAACGGAGAAAAGTCCCGGCAGCGGCAGCGCTGCCGGGAGCAGGCGTCACGCGTTATTTCAGTGCGACGATTTTATCCAGCACAGGATAGAGGTAGCGATTGAAGACCTCGGGGTTTTCGCTCATCGGGAAGTGCCCGATCTCTTCCATGATGATGCACTCCGAGTTCTTGTGCTTGCGCGCGGTTTCCTCGGTCATTTCCGGGGTGCACGCGAAATCGTACACGCCGGTCATGTAGTACATCGGCACTTTGCCCGAGAGCAGTTCGGTCTTGCCGCGGAAGTCGTGGTCGAAGCTGTAGAAGTAGAGATCGCCCTTGAAGATTCCGGGGCCGCCTTGGGAGTAATACCACCATGTTTCCCAGCGATATTTGTCCGGGCTCTGCGGCGCCATCAGGCCGAAGACTGAAGTCGCGCAGACTTCACCGCCGTGAATCTGGGCGTGACGCAGCCAATCGAGATGCCAGCCCGGCGACCATTCGCAGGCTTCCACTGCGATCAAGGCCTTGAGATCGTTTTCATAGTCCCGGGCAAGGTGCATACAGATGTTACCGCCCATCGAGCTGCCCATGATGACCGGCTTGTCGAGTTCCAACGCCTTGCAAAAAGCCATCACGATGCCCGAGTAGAACTTGGCGGTCAGCTTGTATTCCTCATTTTCCTGGTACCACTCGTAAGGCGGAATCGACTTGCCATGCCGCGGCAGATCGATGGCGATCGTGCGGAAATGCTTGCTGATGCGCGCATCGCACAGTTGATGTCGCCATTCGCGACCGTCAGTCCCGGCGGTGTGCAGGCACACCAGCGGGATCCCCTGCGGATTCCCGGCTTCTTCGAAATACATGCGGTACTCGGTGCCGGCATACGGCACCCAGATGTATTTACCGATAATCGGTTCTATTTTTGCCATAGTGGATTCTCCCTACACTTCACGCATGCGGTCAAAGGCCCAGAACATCGCGCGCATGTTTTGCCATAACACTTTTTGGTCACCTTCGATTTGCAGGCGACCGTGTAACGGATGGGCCATTGCCCAGATATCGTTGTACATCGGTGGCGGCACCTTCTGGCAGAACTTCTCCCAGCTGGTCGCCGGCGCGCGTAGCGCCAGGTAATAGCAGGTCTCGGGACCCAGGGTGTCGGTGAATTTTTCCACCTTGCCCTGCCGGAAAGAGACCACATAGTTTTTGTCGCCAAAGCCGAGCAGGAGGTCGGTCGTGAGATGCTTGCCGATGTGACTCATCGGGCCGTTGGTATTTACCGCGTCCTGCCAGCGCTTCATCCAAGACTGATCGAACATGGGGTTTCTCCCTTGGAGTTTTTTACGCGAGTTGCCGCACGACATTGGACCGCACGCCGCAGAATTCTGTCAAGGAAGGCTGGCCGGTAATTTTGCGTGGTGGTGGCTTGCATCCGAGCCCTTGCAGGCGCAAGAATACGTGTGCGCCAGGTGTTCGAGCGACGGATCGGAAACCTGTAGACATCAAGTTCGGCGCATTCCTACCTGCTATCAACGCATCGCGGATTTGCGTGTTCAAGTCAGCCTGGACTGACCGCGCAACGTGATGCCTCAGTGCGAGGCGAACCATGAGTTTTATTGCGAATCCCACCCTGCAATCGCGCTTCGTCAAAGCGCTCAATGCGAATCCGACCTTCGTTGAACAAACCCGCTGGTTCGATGGTTCGGTGCTGCTGGAGGTTGATCGCGACCGCCTGTGGCTGAAGATCTATTGTGGCAAGGTAATCGATCATCAATCCAGCGTGCCGCCCTTCGGCTATACCTTCAAGTTCGCAGGCACGGAAAAATCCTGGAAAACTCTGCTCAGCGGTAAACGGCAGTGGGCCGATCTCACGTTTCCGGGCAAACGCTACTTCGAGGATGACCCGAAATTGAAAAGGGTCGGAGAAATGTCAGTTGAGATCGCCACCGAAGGCAACCTGCTCGAAGCAGGCCGGATGACTGAGGCAATGTTCCAGCTCGCCTATACCCTTAAAGCTACTGCCGCCAAGCGCTAATGCTGGTCGCGAACGGAAAACCCCCTATGGCAACCCCAGAAGATATTCGTGGTCATTACGTCAAGGTTAATGGCACGCGCACGTTCTACGATGAGCTTGGCGAAGGCCAACCGATTGTCTGCGTGCATACCGCTGGCGCCAGTTCACTCGAGTACCAGTACATCCTGCCGATGTTCGCCAAGGCTGGCTTTCACGCCTACGCGCTCGATCTGCCCGGCCATTCCCGCTCCTACCCGGTGAAATGGCAACCACATCGCACCATCCATGCGCATGCCGAGTTCGTGCATGCCTTCGTCAAGACACTCGCCTTGAAGAAGCCGGTCATCATCGGCTGTTCGATCGGCGGTGACATCACCTTCGACTACGCGGCGCATCACTCGCGTGAAATGGCGGCTGGGGTGCCGATGGAAGGTCTGGGACGCAGTCCGACCTTCCCGCTGCCTTCAAGCATGATCCACCCGTCCTGGGCGCCAGGCTGGCAGGACATGATGGAGCGGGCGGCGATTGAATCGATGAACCGCCGCGCTACCCCTGAGCAAATTGCCGAACTGCGCTGGCAGCACCGTAACTCGCAGGTGAGCGCGGTGGGTGACCTTGAAGCGTGGGCCCAACACGATGTGACCGCGAAGCTGAAGAACATTAACTGTCCGATGCTCATCGTGCGCGGCGAAGACGATTTCTGGGTGCCGCGTGAACTGATCGATGAAGCCGGTCGGATGGTCAAGGGCAGCGAAGTCGTCCATCTGAAGAACATTGGACATTACCCTATGTTTGAAGATCCCAAACTTATCTGCGATCTCGTCACTAAGTTTTGTCGCAAGCATCAAGTCCTTTAAACGGCGCCCAGGAAAGGAATACACATGGATTATGGTTTCGTTTTCCCCGCCGCCATTCACATCCACAAGGATGTGACCTATGCCGAGCAGCATGGCTTTACCCATGCCTGGTTATACGATTCGCAGATGTTGTTCAGCGATCCGTATGCGAGCTTGGCGTTGTGTGCAGTCAACACCAGCAAGATTGCGCTCGGCACCGGCGTCACTAATCCCGAATCGCGCCTCGCACCGGTCACCGCGAATTCCATCGCGACGGTCAACGAGCTGGCCCCGGGGCGCACGATTCTCGGAATCGGGACCGGCAATACCGCACGCCGCACCTTGGGCATGCCGGCGGCCAAGCTGGAATCGATGCGCGAGCACATCCGGATTTGTCGCGATCTGTTCGCGGGTAAGACCACGGATTACAGCGAAGGCGATCGCCACCGCAAGATTCGCTTTCTGAATCCCGACAGCGGTTGGTACAACATCAAGAGCAAAATCCCGATCTATATCGCGGCCAGCGGTCCCAAGAGCCTCGAAATGGCTGGCGAAATTGCCGACGGCGTGATCCTGTTCGGCGCAGTAAGCCCAACGCTAATCAACTTCGTGATGGATCATGTGCGCACCGGCGCCGAACGCGCCGGGCGCAATCCCAAGGATATCTATGCGCTGTGCATGACGGCATTTCATCTCACGCAGAAAGGTGAATCCCTGGAGACCTCTGCGGTGCGCCAGGCGGTCGGGCCCTTCGTGTCGTCATCGACCAATATTTTCGCGCTGTCGAATCCGGATCCGACGACTTTGCCGGCAGATTTGCGCGCAGACGTGCTGCGCTTCCGCGATATCTACAAGGTATTGGAAGGGCCAATTGAGACTCGGCACCTCAAGATGTATTCGGATTACCTGCTTGGCTTCAAACAAGAGCATGAGGCCATCGTCACCGAGAAGATCATCCGCGCGACCACGCTCACCGGGACTGCCGAGGAAATTGTCGAATCGATTCACGGCATGCGGAAGGCCGGAATTCACCAGGTCGCGATCCAACCGATAATCGACAACCGCAAGACGGTGGAGGTGTTCGCCAAGGAGATCATGGCGCGCGTGAAATAACCATGCATCCCGACGATATCCAGGCTTGGCGCCGGGCGCATGTGCCAGTTTATAACGCGAATCGCTTAAAGCTCGGCATCTTCGGCATGAATTGCAGCAATGGCTGCACTATCACGCACGCGGCGACGACCTTCGAGCCGACCTACGAACACAATGTGAAGATCGCGCAGCTCGCGGACTCCCTCGGGTTTGAGCTGCTGGTGCCGGTCGGTCGTTGGAAACACTTCGGTGGCACTACGCAATTCAATGCGAACAACATGGAGGTCTATACCTGGGCGACGGCGCTGGCCTGTAACACCCAAAACATCATGGTATACGCCACCTCGCATGTGCCGACGGTGCATCCGCTCCTGGCCGCCAAGCAGGGTGCGACAATCGACCACATCTCGCATGGTCGCTTCGGGCTCAACATTGTGTGTGGCTGGTTCCGTCCCGAGATTGAAATGTTTGGCATCCAACAATTGCCGCATGAAACCCGCTACGACATGGCGGCCGATTGGATCACCTGCATCAAACGGGCGTGGACCGAACAGGATTTCGATCATCAAGGTCAATATTTCCAGATCAAGGGCGGATTCCTGCTACCGAAGCCGCTGCAGCAGCCGCACCCAGTGTTGATCAATGCCGGAAACTCCGAAGAAGGACGGGAGTTCTCGGCGCGCCATGTGGATTTCAATTACATCACCATTGCGACCAAGGAACAGGCGCAGGGCCTGGTGACGGACATTCATCAACGTGCGGCGAAGCATGGGCGCCAGGTCGGGGTGATGAGTTATGGCTTGGTTTGCTGCCGCGACACGGAAGCTGAAGCGCAGGCGTTGTATCGTCGGATCATCGACGAAGGCGATTGGGAGGCAACCCACAACATCATGAACCTGCTCGGCGTTGAGAGCAGTTCGTTCACCGAGCAGATCAAACAATTTGGCGAGCGCTTTATTGCCGGATGGGGCGGCTATCCCTTGATCGGCACGCCCGAACAAGTGGTTGCCATGATGCTGGAACTCGCGGATCTGGGAATCGAAGGCTTCATTCTCTCGTGGCTCGATTACTATGAAGAGCTGAAGTACTTTGGCGAGCGCGTACTGCCGTTGATGCGGCAGGCGGGATTGCGGCTTTGAAAGCCGAATTCCGTCAACCGAGATGGTTCACGTGTGCGTGGCAGTAATTGGCGTCAGCTCGGGTGCTCCACGGCGTTATCCGAGGCGCTCAACGTCGTCATCCCGGGCGAAGACCCGGGATCCATGGGCAGCTGATACTTAGGTTGGATCCCGGATAAGCGCTACGCGCTTTCCGGGATGACGGCGCGCACGTAGCGCGTATCCGGCGTGACGGAAATTTCTTCCAAAGGCGAACACATGACAGCCGACGTATCTTTCAGTCGCGAAGACGAAATCCAAATCCTCGACTCAGTCACCACCTGGCTGGAGAAGGAAGTCCGGCCGGTCACCAAAAAGTATGAACAGGCGGATGAATATCCGTTTGCGCTGGTCGAACAGATGAAGGCACTCGGCTTGTTCGGTCTCACGATTCCCCTCGAGTACGGTGGCATGAGCCTTCCGCCAACCACCTACGCCAAGATTGTCACTGCGATTGCAGAAGTCTTCATGAGTATCGGCGGGATTTTGAATTCGCATCTGATGCTGGGCACCTTGATCTTCCGCTTTGGCACGCAGGCCCAGAAAGAACACTTCCTGCCGAAACTCGCGACCGGGGACATGCGGGGCGCGCTGTGCCTCACCGAACCGGATGCCGGCACCGATTTGCAGGGCATCAAGACCCTGGCCAAACGCGACGGTGATCACTATGTGCTGAATGGTTCCAAGATGTGGATCACGAATGGCCTATACGGCAGCCTCTATGCAGTGCTGACTAAAACCGATCCCACTACTAAGCCCGCGCATAAGGGCATGACGATGTTCCTCGCCGAGAAAGGGCCGGGGTTCACAATTGATCGTCAACTCAAGAAACTTGGCTATCGTTCGATCGAAAGCGTCGGACTCAGCTTCAGTGATTTTCGGATTCCCGCCGAACGGATTCTCGGTGGTGAGGAGGGGCATGGTTTCCATCACGCGGTGGGGGGTCTTGAACTCGGGCGGATTAATGTCGCTGCGCGCGGGGTGGGACTCGCCAGCGCGGCACTGAAGGATTCGCTGCGCTATTCGCAGCAACGCAAGACCTTCGGCAAACCAATCTGTGAGCATCAAGCGATCCAACTCAAGTTAGGCGAGATGGCTACCCGGGTGGAAGCGGCGCGTCTGTTAACCAATCAAGCGGCCGAGAAATACGAACGCGGTGAGCGCTGCGATCTGGAGGCGGGCATGGCCAAGTTGTTTGCGTCCGAAACGGCTCTCTTTTGTTCACAGGAAGCGATGCGCATTCATGGCGGTTACGGCTACTCGGCAGAGCTCGATATCGAGCGCTACTACCGCGATGCCCCACTGATGTGTATTGGCGAAGGAACAAATGAAATTCAGCGCATTTTGATCGCGAAGAATCTCGTCAAAATGTATCCCGCCTAAGCGCCCCGCGCCACTCCTCACGTAAACACCGCTTCAGCCGCGATACGGCGCATAATCTCCAAATCCAAGCGCGGCTAAAGGCGCTCCTACTTGCCTTACGCAGTTCCTGGCGATGACCCTTTAGCCGCATACATCGCACAATCCAATTCACGAGAAAGGCCTCGCAGTGTCAGACAAACTGCCCACCTTATTTATCTCTCACGGCGCTCCGGATCTGATTCTGCACCCGCTGCCGGCGCGCGATTTCCTAAGCACGCTCGGCGCGAGTTTCGCGCGCCCACGCGCGATCGTGGTGGCTTCTGCGCATTACGATGAGGGGCCTGCCCCGAGTGTGACGGCGGCGGCCGAGCCGCGCACAATTCACGATTTCGGCGGCTTCGACCGTCGTCTGAATGAGATGTTCTACCGTGCGCCGGGGGATCCCGCGCTGGCCGCACAGCTG
>JANOVQ010000670.1:0-7635 GCA_031417495.1 Pseudomonadota bacterium
GAGCCCCAGTAGACCACTGGCGAACGTCAGTGCGATCCAAAAGAAATTGATCGCGAACAAAATCATCAACAGAATTTCGATCAGCGAGATTCCACCCGGCAGAAACACCAGCCACATTTGATACATGGCAGCTGCCGTGCCGAGCAAGCTGAGACCGAACACAGCTCTGCGGCGGCCTTTGAGTCCCGGCACGGGCGGTCGCGGATTGCTCGTCGCAGCGCACCTGGTGAGCGATTGTTCCGGCATTAAAAGCGGCGCGTTGCGCGGTAGCGCAAGCGGCAGCGCGGCAAATAAGGCGGTGAGAAAATCCGGGGTCACATCGGCCGCGAACAGAGTGCCTGGCCAAGCGTGGCCGATGGCCAGGGAGAGCAGCGCGGCGCGGCCGGTTTCCGGCGTTATCTCGTGAAGACCTAGTTCCGTGCGAATTATCTGTTGCAGCCAAAGGTCGAGATGGCGTTGCGCGTGACCAATTGCAGCCCGCGGCGACGCGTTTAAGGGGAGTTCGCCGAGCGCATAAGTAACAACCCGCGTAAGTTCAGGACCTTGCGCATACCCCAGCGCCACGAAGTAACGGCGCAGCACATTGGTCACGCGAGTCCGGCGGCGATCCTCTGCAGCAGCGGGCAGTTGGCTCGCGAGGCTCGCCGTTAGGCTGTCCATTGGTAGGACCAGGTCTCGGTTAATACCTGCGTGCCGTTGGTGAGATAGCAGCGCAGCTCGATCGGATCAGTGCCGGCCGGAAGGAGATCGAAGGCGACCCGCCAGCTGTGGGCAACCTCGTTGAAGTGCGTGACCACATTTTTGAACTCGCCATGCGAGGTCCAGAGCTGCGCGGTAATCGGCGAATTCACGACGACCGGCAACGAGCCGCCGGCAAAGTCCAACACGAATTTGCGCGTGCCCTCGGCGCTGCCTTGACCCACCCGCGTGGCCAGCGTCGCGCCCAGTCGCTGGGTGACAAAGGACACGTCGCGACACCAGTGCAGGCGATAGGCGCCCTGCCATTCGGTGCGCGCCGGCAGCGGATTTTCCGGTCGCCAGAAAATGACGATATTGTCGTTGATTTCTTTATCAGTCGGAATCTCGATCAGCATGATGCCGCCAGCGCCCCAGTCGCCAACTGGTTCGATCCAGACACTCGGCCGCATTTCGTAGCGAGACTCGAGATCTTGGTAACTGTTGAAGTCGCGATTTCGCTGCAGCAAACCGAAGCCCTTGGGATTGCGATCAGCAAAGGTGCTCACTCTCAGGCGTTCTGGATTGACTAGCGGACGCCACAGCCATTCGCCACTGCCATTCCAGATCATCAAGCCATCTGAGTCATGGACCTCAGGGCGAAAGTCATCGACCCCGCCGCGATCATTCGGGCCAAAGAAAAACATGCTGGTGAGCGGCGCAATGCCGAGCTGATCCACTTTGCGGCGGGTGTAAAGTGTGATTGCCACATCGACGATGGTTTCATCGCCAGGCCGAATCGTGAAAGTATAGGCACCCGTCAGGCTCGGGCTGTTGAGCAGGGCGTGAATCACCAAACTGTTCGCATCGACCGGTTGTTCAAGGTAGAACTCCGAAAACACCGGGAACTCCTCGCCGACATCCGAAGCGGTGCCGATCGCGAGTCCGCGCGCCGATAAGCCATAGTGCATGTGGCGCCCGAGCGCCCGAAAATAACTTGCGCCAAGAAAAGCGATGAGTTCATCCACCACATCCGGGTAATTCAACCGATGATGGATCCGGAAACCCGCGAAACCCAGATTGTCTTCCAGGTGCGCGGCATCGAAGGTATTGGCACCGTAATCGAAGAGCTCGGGACTGAAACGCAATTCACGTGCCGCGTCGTTCGCGACCTGGAACACCCGCACGGGGGACTTGTAGTAAAAGCCGGGATGGAAGAATTGCGCACTGAACTCGCGTTCAGTCCAGAGCGCTTCTGCTGGTCGAAAACGAATGTCGCGATATTGATCATAGGTGAGTTCGTTGAGTACCAGCGGCAAGGAATCGCGCGGCGCCTGGTACGGATGCGCAGCGAATTGCCGCGCGCGTTTGCGCAACAGATCCACCGAGAATGGCTGCGCGTCGGCGAGCAGCGGGGCTGCGTGGCTGAAGCGCCCCGGATGGAATGTTGCGAGCATGCATGCCGACAGAAATTTAAAGGTGAGTTCGCGGCGGTTCATTAGATGCTCAGGCGGCGCTATGGTGAGGGGAATAATCTTCGCTCGATTATTGCATTGCAGCGTACCAGAATATCGCGCGCGAAGTGGTTTTTTTTCGAGCTCGTCAGCGGCGTTTCCAGCTTGCCGTGTGGCCCGCTTCCAGCGGTGTCGCGCATGAGAAGTGAGGCAACGATCGGGCAGCACCGCGCAGGCCAATTTGAGAAGGAATACCGGATGGAAGACCAACCGCGTGCCAGGCGAAGGGTTGAGTTCGCGAGCCTCGGCCTGGCGCTGCTGAGTCTGTCCGGGTGCGCGCACATTCCGCCGGCGGCGCTGCAGGCCACTGCCACTGAATACAACATTGTCCTGCAGCGCACGGGTGCGGAACAACTGCTGCTTAATCTGGTGCGTCTGCGTTATCACGAGCCGCCATTTTTCATGCAACCGGGTGCGGTTTCGGCCCAGCTGCGGCGCACTGTGGACCTGACGGCGCAGGCCGGGATCAAAGACGCCAACGTGACCGAACACAATCTCGGTCTGGACGGCCACCTGGGTTTTTCAGAACAGCCGACCTTGACCTTCGTCCCGTTGCAGGGCGAGGCCTTCATGGGGCGGATGCTGTCGCGTCTCGATTTGCAAACCTTGCTGCTGCTCTATCACTCGGGGTGGGATATTGAGCGGGTGTTCCGACTCTGTGTGCACAGCCTCAATGAGATCATCAACTCGCCCGCGGCGTCCGGTGTTCGCGGCGCGCAGCGCGAGCCGCACGACTCGTTCGACGCAGTGATGGATCTGCTCCAGGCCCTGCAGCGCGCCGGCGCCATCGACTTCGGGTATGCGCCAGCGAGCGATCCACCGGCGGCGGTTATTTCATTACCGGCGAACGATACAAATCCCACCGTGCAAGCGTTCCGCAAGCGCCTGCGGCTGGCCCCCGGCCGCAGCGAATACCGGCTCGAACTCGGGACCCGCGCCGAGGCCAAAGATTCAGCTGGCCTCGTCATTGCCACACGCTCTTTGATGGGGATCTTGTTCTCTCTCTCGCACTCGGTTGAAGTGCCCGAAGGAGATCTACAGCGCGCAGTCGTGACGGTCACACGCGATGCGACCACTGCACCTTTCCATGTGCGAGTTAGCGCTACGCCTCCTGCAATGGACAGCATCCGGACCTATTATCGGGGTCATTGGTTCTTTATCGATGACACCGACCTGGAATCTAAATCGACGATGATTTTGTTGAGTCAGCTGTTCTCGATTCAATCGGGTCCGACCAACTCCTTCGCCCCCGTGCTGACCTTGCCCGCCGGTAATGCACCTTGATCTGTTCGCGCGTTTTAACCTCCCTGCAGCAAAGATCCCTACCATGCATCATCTGACCATCTGGCTCGCTATAGGCTTATCTGCCGGATGGATTACCCGTCTAGCGGTGCAGGGCACCCCGCAGTACGGCATCTTGGGCGACCTGACAACAGGCTGCCTAGGCGCCGTGATCGGCGGCTGGTTGATGCGCAAGACAGGCGTACTTGCACCGGACAACTTGCTTGGACATGTGTTCACCGCGATGGTCGGCGCGTTCGTCCTGTTGACGATTATCCGGGGCTTCTGGCGTGTATTGCCGACGGTTGGCCGCTTGTCAGGTCCATCCCCATTACGGGTTACCGATCTCGAAGCGCGGGTTCGTCAGTCAACGGAATTAGAACGCGGCCTGCTCGCGCGGTTCCTGAGTCGCGACGTGTCCCGCACAGATCCGACGCAGGCCTTCGAGATCCAGCTTACCTTTGGTCAACGGCTCGCTGACAAAGTCGCTTCTTTCGGTGGCAGTTGGACTTTCATCGGACTGTTTTTCATTTCGATGATAAGTTGGATGGTGCTGAACGAGGATCTGTCGAAGCCTTTCGATCCCTTCCCATTTATTCTGCTGAATTTGATCCTATCCTGCTTGGCGGCCATTCAGGCGCCAATCATTATGATGAGTCAGAATCGGCAGTCCGCGCGGGACCGCATCGATGCGCGCAACGATTATGAAGTGAATCTGCGCGCGGAACTCGAAATCATGAGCCTGCATGCCAAGCTCGACGCGGCACGTGCCGAAGAATTGGCACAATTGGCGGCGCAGATGAAGGAACAGGCAGACCAGCTCCAACGAATCGAAGCACATTTGGTCACTAAGGGTGGTCTGTGAGTAGCCCACCCGATTTTGGCTCGGGCGCACTGCCGACTTCGCAGCAACCTCTTTTGCCAGCTGATCGCGCGCGCTGGATCGCGTGGCTATACACGCGACGGTACTGGCTGATTAGTGGCTTGATCGTCTTAATCAGCGTGCTGTTGTTCGAGGCCTTGCACGCGCTAACCCGGGAACTTGCTTACGCGGACGTGGTGGCCGCCATCCGCGGCACGACCTCGGCACAGCATGCGCTGGCGATCTTTGCGACCTTGCTAAGTTTCATCTCACTCACCGGCTACGACTGGTCCGCGCTACGCTATGTGGGTGCCAAGTTGCCTTATCGGGTCGTCGCGCAGGCTTCGTTTATCGCCTATGCCTTGGGCAATACGATCGGGGTCGGTGTGCTTACCGGCGGCGCGGTGCGTATGCGCATCTACGGTGCCGCTGGGGTTGAGGCGGGCACCATCTCGCGCGCCATTGCGTTTAACGCGGTCGCCTTTGGTCTTGGCATTACCGCAGTCGGTGCTGGCGCGCTGCTGTGGGGTGCGCCAGCGATTGCGGCGATCGCACACCTACCCGCGAAATGGCTGCGCGTGGCCGCGGGGTTGCTATTGGGCCTTACCGCGAGCTTGCTCTGGCGCTGCTGGCGGACGCGCGATTTGCAGCTGTTCGGCCTGACGGTGCCGCTGCCAGCACTCGGCTTGGCCGCTCAGCAACTCTTGATTTCTGCGCTCGACATTGCGGCATCGGCGGCGGTGCTGTGGGTGTTGCTGCCGCACGGTGCAGTAAGTTTCCCTGTGTTTATGGCGTTCTACGCGATAGCGACTGTGCTCGGCGTCATCAGTCACGTGCCCGGCGGTCTTGGCGTATTTGAGGCAGTCATGCTGGTTGCGCTCGGGGGCCGGGTGCCCACCGAAACCCTGGCCGGTGCGTTGATCCTGTATCGCGTGATTTACTACGTGTTGCCGCTCGCGCTCGCGCTCGCACTACTGCTCGTGCATGAAGTTCGGCGCGGCGCTACCGCGCCTTTCCAGCGCGCAGCGGCGAGTCTAGCGCCGGTTTTGCTGGCAGCATTTACGTTGATCGTAGGCGTGGTGTTGTTGGTATCTGGGGTCACGCCCACCTCCGACGAAGTGGCGGAACTGCTCGCACTGCATGTCCCTTTGCCGCTGGTTGAGGCCGCGCATTTCATCGGCAGTATTGGCGGTCTGGCGTTGTTGTTTGTTGCGCGCGGGATGCTGCAACGACTCGATGCCGCGTGGTGGGCAGGGATGGGGATCTCCATCATCTGTTTCGTGATGTCGTTCCCGAAAGGGATCGCGCTGCATGAAGCACTACTCCTGGCGTTCTTAGTTGGCGCGCTCGCGGTATCCCGCAAGGAGTTCACGCGACGGGCCGCGCTACTGGCACAACCATTCACGGGGGGGTGGCTGTTCGCGGCTGCAGGGATCCTGCTTGCACTGACCGGGATTTTCGTTTTTGTTTATCGCGATGTGGAATATGCGCACGAACTATGGTGGCAGTTTGAGTTTGACGGCCACGCGCCCCGTTCATTGCGGGCGCTCGTCGCAGTGGCGCTGGTGACTTTCGTGCTTGCGCTGCGCCAGTTCTTACGGCCGCCAACTGAACGCCTTGTCCTGCCCGATGCCGCGACTCTCGCGCGGGTTAATGCGGTGGTTAGCGAACAGGAATCCGCCAATGCCGGTCTTGCGCTGATGGGCGACAAGCACATCCTGTTCGCTGAATCAGGTAAGGCCTTCGTGATGTTTGGCCGTCGCGGCCGTTCATGGGTCAGCCTGTTCGATCCGGTAGGCCCGGAAAGCGAGTGGCCAGAGCTTATCTGGCGCTTCATCGAGCGCGCGCGCGAATCGGGCGGGCGGGCGTCCTTCTACCAAGTGCGCCCGCAGACGCTGCCGGTCTATCTCGATACCGGACTGCGCGTTTACAAGCTTGGCGAGGATGCTTATGTGCCGTTGGAAAATTTCTCGCTTAAAGGGAAAAACCGCGCAAATCTTCGCCACGGAGTCAGTCGTGCAGAGCGGGAAGGGCTGAGCTTTGATTTCATTCCAGTCGCGCGCGTGCCGGAGGTGCTGGGAGAAATCAGAGCCATCTCGAACGCCTGGTTGAGTGCGCACCATGCGGCTGAGAAGCGCTTTTCACTTGGCGCATTTGAGGATGCGTATGTCTGCCGCCAACCCGTCGCGCTGGTGCGCAGAGGCCTGCAGGTGGTCGCCTTCGCCACCATTATGTGTACCGCGCGCAAGGCAGAAGCCAGTGCCGACTTGATGCGTCAGCTGCCGGATGCGCCGAGTGGCGCAATGGATTTCCTGTTTGCGAAACTCATGCTGCATTTCCAGCTGGAAGGCTTTGAACGCTTCGGTCTCGGCATGGCACCGCTGTCTGGCATGGCAGAACATCCGCTAGCCCCGAACTGGCACCGCGTGGGCCGCCTACTGTTTGCCCATGGCGAGCATTTTTATAATTTTCAGGGTCTCCGTGCGTTCAAGGAGAAATTCGACCCGACCTGGGAAGCACGCTATCTCGCAGCACCTGGCGGGACCGCGCCATTGCTCATCCTGGCCGACATCGCAGCCCTGATCAGCGGCGGACTAAAAGGCCTACTCCTGAAATGATCTTCGCGATCTTCGCGAATTTCCTGATGGCACTCTTGGTCCTTGGCCCCGCGCATGCCGAAGAACGCATTTCCTACGGCCGTTTTCAGGACATAGTGCTCTACCGCCCCGTCGGTGAAGTGAAAGAATTCGTCCTCTTCCTGTCTGGCGATGGCGGGTGGAGTCAGAGCGCGGCGCAGATGGCGCAGGCACTGGTAGCGGAGGGCGCGATGGTCGTGGGCATCAGCTTGCCCGGATTTAGCGCCGACCTCGAAGCCGATGAGGATGACTGCGAATTTCCGGCCGGTGATCTGGAGAACCTCGCCCATTATTTACAAGGCTACGCCAAACTTCCGACCTATTTCGCGCCATTGCTGGTCGGCTATTCGTCTGGTGCAGGCTTCGCCTACGCGATGCTCGCGCAAGCGCCGGCCGAGACTTTCGCGGGGGCTATCTCGTTGGGTTTCTGCCCCGAACTCAATTTCAAAAAGCCGCTGTGTAAGGGCGAAGACCTGCGCTTCATTCCGCGCAAGGACGGCCAAGGAGTGGCCTTTCTACCGACCAAGAAACTCCGCGCGCCATGGCGCGCGTTGCTCGAGACGCAGGACCCGAGGTGTGCGGTAGAAACCGCCCAAACCTTCATCAACAAAGTTCCCTCTGCGACGTTCAAGTCCGTGCCCTCGGCGGGCCACGGCATCGCGCTTGC
>JANOVQ010000671.1:0-6694 GCA_031417495.1 Pseudomonadota bacterium
GGGAAATCAATAAACTGTCCCTGTATTCCCCTGTATTCCCAATAAACTGTCCCTGTATTCCTCCAAAATGGCGAGGTTGATATCGAATTTGAGCGCAAGACTCGGAGTGTACGCAACCCGCGCCAGCAGTAGATTGCACTCCATCGAAGCATTAACGAGAGGTCTGCCAGCATGAACTTGTCTTTGGCCAAAGCCGCGCTCCGCCAGGCAACCGAGCAAGATCCGCGATGGCCCGCCGTGGTGGCGCGGAATTCCACTGCCGATGGCAGCTTTTATTATTCGGTGAAAAGCACTGGCGTGTATTGTCGGCCGTCCTGTGCGGCACGCCTCGCCCTTCCGGAGAATGTACGCTTCCATCTCACCTGTGCAGCTGCCGAGCAGGCGGGATTTCGCGCGTGCAAACGCTGCAAGCCGAACCAGCCGTCGTTGGGCGAAGCGCATGCCACCAAAATTACCGCGGCGTGTCGTTTGATTGAAGCCTCGGAACAGACCCTCAGTCTTGACCAACTCGCCGCGCAGGCAGGCTTAAGCACTTATCACTTTCATCGCCTGTTCAAAGCGACCACCGGCGTCACGCCCAAGGCTTATCAAACGGCGCACCGCGCACGCCGCATGCGCAGCGCCCTCAAGCGCTGCGACTCAGTCACCGACGCAATTTTCGATGCGGGATATAACTCCAACGCGCGCTTCTACGAACAGTCCAATGCCGTATTAGGGATGACTCCGACCAACTATCGCGCTGGTGGCACCAATACCGAGATCCGTTTTGCGATTGGTGAATGCACCCTCGGTGCGATTCTGGTCGCGCAGAGCGAGCGCGGTGTCTGCGCGATTTTATTGGGGGACGACGCCGACGTGCTCGTCCGCGATCTGCAGGATCGCTTCCCGCAGGCCACCCTGGTCGGTGGCGATGGGAAGTTTGAACAACTGATTGCGGCCGTCGTCGGTATGGTGGAAGCGCCGCGGATTGGTCTCGATCTGCCACTCGATGTGCGCGGGACCGCGTTTCAACAACGCGTGTGGTTGGCGTTGCGCGAGATCCCAGTCGGCGCTACCGCGAGTTATGCCGAGGTCGCGCAGCGCATTGGCGCACCATCGGCAGTGCGCGCGGTCGCTCAGGCCTGCGCGGCGAATGCACTCGCGGTCGCCATCCCCTGTCATCGCGTGGTGCGCAGTGATGGCGGCTTGTCGGGCTATCGCTGGGGGGTGGAGCGCAAACGCGCGCTGCTCGCGAAGGAAGCGCTTTCGTGAGCGCAGCGGAAATCCTCCACGCCGAACTCGCCGCGCGTGTGCACGCGCAGGACTGGACCGCAGTCGCGAGCGCGCTCGACTCTCAAGGCTGTGCCATCCTGCCGGAACTGCTGGCGCCTGCCGAGTGCGCGGCGCTGGTCGCGCTGTATCCCCAGGATAATGTGTTTCGCAGCCGCGTGGTGATGGCGCGTCACGGCTATGGTCGCGGCGAGTATCGATACTTCTGCTACCCATTGCCAAACATCGTCGCCACTTTGCGCAGCGCGCTGTATCCACACCTGATGCCGATCGCGAATCGCTGGCAGGCGGCGCTGAGTATTGAGACGCAATTTCCGGATACCCATGCCGAATTCATCGCACGCTGCCACACGGCGGGACAACACCGCCCGACGCCGCTGCTCCTGCAATACGGCGTCGATGATTACAACTGTCTGCATCAGGATCTCTACGGCGAGCAGGTGTTCCCGCTGCAAGTCGCCTGCCTGTTAGCCGCACCGGGGCGGGATTTCACGGGCGGCGAGTTCGTGCTGACCGAGCAACGCCCGCGCATGCAGTCACGACCGGAAGTGGTGCCGCTCGCGCAAGGCGATGCGGTGGTGTTCGCGGTCCATCAGCGACCCGTGCAGGGCACGCGTGGCATGTATCGCGTGAATATGCGGCACGGCGTGAGTCGGCTGCGTAGCGGTCATCGACACACCCTCGGGATTATTTTCCACGATGCGACTTGACGAGATTAAGTGTTGCCGCGGCCGCTGCGCCGCCGGGATTTCGAGGTCAATCCTCAGGCGTGTTCAGCACATCGAGGAAAGCCTGCCCATACCGTTCAAGCTTGGCCTGCCCGACTCCACTCACCTGGAGCAGGTCGGCCAGGGTCGCTGGCCGTAGATCGGCCATCTCTGCGAGTGTGCGATCATGGAAAATCACATAAGGCGGTACTGATTGCGCATCGGCCAACCGCTTGCGACACGCACGCAAGCGCTCCCACAGCGCACTCTCGCCCCGCACGGGCGGCGGCGCGCCTGCTCGCCCGGCTTTAGGTTTACGCGCTGGTCGCGCTTCGGCAATCTCTTCGCGCATTCGCACCAAGACTTCGCCACGCAGAATAGTGCGCGCACTGTCGGCGAGTCGGAGTGCGCCATAGCGTTCCATATCGACAAAGAGCGCGCCCTGCACCAGCAACTGACGCAGCACGGAGCGCCAATGATTGGTACTGCCGTGCGCGCCAATCCCGAAAGTGCTCAATCCCTCATGCCCGTGTTGGCGGGTCTTGTCGCTGCTCACGCCACGCAACACCTCGATCACATGCACGGCACCGAAACGCTGACCCGTGCGATACACACAGGACAAAAGCTTCTGCGCGTCCTCGCTGGCATCCCAGGTCAGCGGTGGCTCGAGGCAGTTGTCGCAATTCCCGCACGCGCTTAATGGCGACTCCCCAAAATATTCGAGCAAGGGACGACGGCGACAATCGCTGGTCTCACACCAGGCGAGCAGTGCGTCGAGTTTATGCCGCTCGATCCACTTGTGTTCCTCATCCGCAGTCGATTCATCCACCATCTGGCGTAGGCGCACGACATCTTGCAGGCCGTAGATCATCCAGGCTTCAGCCGCCTGCCCGTCGCGCCCCGCCCGCCCAGTTTCCTGGTAGTACGCTTCCACGCTTTTAGGCAGATCAAGATGCGCGACAAAGCGCACATCGGGTTTATCAATGCCCATGCCGAAGGCAATGGTCGCGACCATGATCACACCCTCCTCGCGCAGAAATTTTTCCTGGTTAGCCGCGCGCACACGCGCCTCGAGCCCGGCGTGGTAGGGCAGGGCAGGATGCCCCTGGGTGACTAACCAGGCGGCCGTTTCCTCCACTTTTTTACGCGACATGCAATACACAATCCCCGCCGCATCTCCCTGCGTGGCGAGAAACTGTGCGAGCTGAAGGCGTGCGTTAGCGCGCGCCCGCACGCGATAACGAATATTGGGTCGATCGAACCCCCCCACGAACCACTGCGGATCATCCAGTGCAAGGCGGAGTGCGATGTCCACCCGGGTCCGTTCATCGGCAGTCGCCGTGAGCGCCATGCGCGGCACCCCGGGGAAATGCGCGCGCAATTGGCCGAGTTCAAGATAGTCCTGCCGAAAATCATGGCCCCATTGCGACACGCAGTGCGCCTCATCAACGGCGATCAAGATCGGCCGCGCCTGCACCAGCAAGGCGAGCGTCTCCGCCTGCAGAATGCGCTCCGGCGCCACATACAGCAGACGGAGCTCGCCAGCCGCGAGACGTTGGCGCACCGCAGCCTGAGCGCTCGCGCTCAAACTGGAATTGAGATAGGCCGCCGCAACGCCCAACTCGCGGAGCGCCATCACCTGGTCGTGCATCAGCGCGATAAGTGGCGAGACGACGATCACCAGTCGCTCGCGAACTAGCGCCGGAATCTGAAAGCACAGTGACTTGCCGCCACCGGTTGGCATGAGCACCACGCTGTCGCGCCCACCAAGCGCGGTCGCAATGGCAGCGGCCTGTTGCCCACGGAACGCGCCGTAGCCATACACCGTTTGCAACATCGCGAGCGCGGGATCAGTCATGTAATCAATAGAAAACGGGGCAGGCGGAAGATGACTCAGGCGGCGGAGTATAAGCCCTGAGGAACCTTGCGCTCGCCGCGTGCTTCACGGAGCGCCGCAAGCCCGATATCCTGGACGCCCATTTTCGCACGCCAACCTCTAATCAAAGGACCATCACCATGGGACAACGACAACTCACGGCCGCCGACGGCTTTACTTTCGGCGCCTATGAAGCCCTGCCTGGCGGCAAGCCCAAAGGCAGTGTGCTGGTGATCCAGGAAATCTTCGGCGTTAACCACCATATCCGGGCGGTGGCCGATGGCTATGCCAAAGAGGGCTATGCCGCAATCGCACCACAGATCTTCGATCGCGCCGAGCCCAATGTGGAGCTGGGCTACACCGATCAAACCGAATTTCAAAAAGGAATCAAACTCGCGTTTCAAGATTTGAAAATGCCACAGACCTTGTTGGATCTCCAGGCCGCGATCGATGCGCTGACGCCGCATGGCAAAGTTGGAGTAGTCGGCTACTGCTTCGGCGGCTTACTCACGTGGCTTTCGGCCTGCGAACTGAAAGGCGTAGCGGCGGCCTCGTCTTACTATGGCGGTGGCACGGCGAAGGAAGCCACGCGCAGTGCGAAATGCCCGGTCATCATGCATTTTGGCGAGCGCGACGCACACATTCCGCTGACCGATGTCGAGACCATCCATAAGGCCCAGCCCAATATCGAAATCTTTATCTATCAGGCCGATCATGGATTCAATTGCGATGAACGGGCGAGTTACGATGCGGCGAGCGCGGCGCTCGCCAAACAACGCACCCTCGCCTTTTTCGGCAAACATCTCTAAGCCCCCCATTTTTAAGGAGTATGACTGTGACTGAAACTAATCGTGTGTGGCGCTTGCGCAAGCGGCCGGTAGGCGTGATTGCGGATGATGTGCTGAGCTTGGAACAAGAATCGATCCCGGAACCGGCTGAGGGCCAGTTCTCATTTCGCCTGCATTATCTGTCGCTCGATCCCACCAATCGAATCTGGATGAGCGACATGGATCAGTACATGCCACCAGTCGCCTTGGGCGATCCCATGCGCGGCGTGGTATGTGGCACCGTGGTGAAATCAAAACTTCCGGGATTTGCGCCCGGTGACCTCGTGAGTGGTCTCGGCAGCTGGGCGGATTATCAGCTCGGGACCGCCGCGATGCTCAGCAAGATGGGCCCGTTGGGTGGCGTGCCGGTCGCCGATGCCTTCGGTCTTTTCGCGGTGGTCGGTCCCACCGCCTATTTCGGTTTGCTAGATCTCGGCGCGCCGAAAGCAGGCGAGACCGTAGTGGTATCCGCCGCCGCCGGTGCGGTGGGTTCGATTGTGGGCCAGATCGCAAAGATCAAAGGCGCCCGCGCGGTGGGCCTCGCCGGCACCGCCGAGAAATGCCAATGGATCGTGAACGAACTGGGTTTCGATGCGGCCATCAACTACAAAACAGAAGATGTGCCTGCTGCTTTGAAACGCGCCTGCCCCAAGGGTATCGACATCTATTTCGACAACGTCGGCGGCGACATTCTCGATGCCTGCTTCAAGCAAATGAACTTCAAAGGTCGCATCCCGACCTGCGGTCTGATTTCGCAATACAACGCGACCGGCGAAGTACCAGGCCCGAAGAACTACCCGATGATTCTGATGCAGCGGCTCAAGGTCGAAGGCTTCATCGTGCTCGATTATGCCAATCGCTATCCCGAAGCAATTGGCGCCCTCGGACAATGGATGAAGGAAGGCAAACTGAAATTCCGGGTGGACATGTACGAAGGTCTGGAGAACGCGGTCGTGACCTTGCGCAAACTCTATACCGGTGAAAATCAGGGCAAGCTGATGGTCCACGTGGCGTAGCTGGTGCGCTAACGAAAGAGCCGCCCGTAGGCGGCTCAATCAATCACTCAACTTGGGATCCTCGCTTGCGCGAGAGACGCGTCAGTAGGAGTTACGTCGCGGCGCGCTATTGGTTTCGCGCGGACGGGCTTCGTTCACCCGCATGTTGCGACCCTTTAATGGCTGTTCGTTCAGCGCCTTGACGGCCGCTTCGCCCTGTTGCTTGCTCGCCATTTCGACGAATCCGAAGCCCTTCGATTCACCCGAAATCTTATCCATGATGACCGTCGCACTGGTGACTTCGCCCGAGGCCGCAAAAGCGTCGCGCAGATCACCATCGGTGACGCCGTAGGCTAGATTTCCAACATATATATTCATTCATATCTCGCAAATTAAAACGTGCGTTGTCCACAATCGCGATTCCTGCAGCCAACGTCACAAGTGATGCGGGGATCGATTTGCCGGAAGCCGGCGAATTCTAACGGGACTAATGAAGCGCTCGTGCGACCAGTGAAGCAGGAGGGGGCTCGATCAGGCGGGTTTGAGTTGGGTCCGCGTTTAACTTAAACGACGAACTTGTGGTATGCGGCGAAGGTATAGGCTTCTGTCCTGGAAAGATAGGACTTCGTGTATGCGCCCAACCTAGAAGCGGCAGTTGAACGCCGTGTGCAGTGTGTTCCATGGGGTGCAGGGCAAGGCGCGAAGAGGAGGAATAGCCTGCTATTCCGACGAGTTGCAACGCCGCCATGCGCGCCAGGGGACGCGCTGCACACGGCGTAGCGCTGTTCACCTGAATGGTGAAGCGGAGCGGAGCCACAAACGGGTTACTAGCTAACTATTTAATGACTATGTTAGCGGTCAACTGTCGTTTCTAGGTTCAGCTACAAGGCGCGCGGCATGCTCGCTATTGTGGCCTTAGATTCCGCATTTCGTGGGCCGGCAGAATGACAAAATTTGCCTTGATCACCGGTGGCCGTCGCGTTATGGGTGCGGCAACTGCGCGCCGCACCGCCGCCGCAG
>JANOVQ010000672.1:0-5913 GCA_031417495.1 Pseudomonadota bacterium
GCGACTCTGTATTTTGGCGATGGCACGAAGGGCCCGCTCGATGTGGTGGTACCGCCTCCTTCGGGGAGTCCGCAAGACACCCTTTCTGCTCCCACCGGTCAGGTTTTCAATGGCACTGGCGCGTTTCAACTCGCCGGACAACCCAATCCGAGCTTATTCATTTTCGCCACTGAGGATGGGACTATCGCGCAATGGAACGGGCCGCCTGTGAACCAGCCATTTTCGACTGAAGCGCAAACTGCCGTTGATAACTCTGCGAGTCAGGCCGTTTATAAAGGGCTGGCCTCGGCGACCGTGGGCAATGCTGAGCGTTTGTATGCAACCGACTTCCATAACGGCAAGGTCGACATCTTCGATGGCGCTTATGGGTCAGTGTCCAGTCCCGGTGCATTCACCGATCCCAATCTGCCGGCGGGTTATTCACCGTTTGGAATTCAGAATATCAATGGTGATCTCTTTGTAACCTTTGCCAAGCAACTTGGACCCGATAATTTGGACGATGAAGCAGGCATTGGGCACGGCTACATTGATGTGTTCCACGCGGACGGGACTTTCGAGAAACGTTTTGCTTCTGAAGGTGTCCTCAATTCACCATGGGGAATGGCGCTCGCGCCGGCAGGATTTGGCGAACTTAGCGGCGCTCTGTTGGTAGGCAATTTTGGGGATGGATTGATCAACGCGTTCGATCCCAACACCGGGGCTTTCATTAATCACATCGTCGACGCAAATCGTGAAGCGATTGTCATTGACGATCTGTGGGCGTTGGCGTTCAGTGACGGCAGCCCCGGCGCATTCGGTCCCGGATTCCGCACCAATACTTTGTATTTCACCGCCGGAATTGGTGATGAAGAGCATGGGCTATTTGGCGCCATCAGCGCGGTCCCGGTGCCTGCAGCGGCTTGGCTCCTGGTTTCCGCATTGGGCAGTTTGGGTTTCACGCGCCGACGTGCAATTGGTCGTTTGATCGGATAAACAAAGTCAGATCCCGCTTCGGCGGGATCTGACTTTTGCGGATGGGATACCGTGAATGTCCGCTTTGTATTCACCTTTGAATAGGGTCCCTGGCGAGCGCCTTTCTCGCATGGATACCGAGCAGGAAACTTTTAGAGTTGCTGACACACCCTGGCATGACAAGGGGTAGGCGCGGATTTGTTGAGCCGACGGCTCGCCAGGATTTTCAGAGGTCTCGATTATGAATACACGGGAATAGGTCATGTCCTATCCCTCCCTCGCAAACCCGGTGCATCGTTTTATCGCAAATACGCCGCCAAGGAAAAGCTCCGCACGAGGCGGGGCAAAAGGGGAGGCGGTCCTTAAAAACTGGGTAACGGGTCTGTCATCAAAAAAAAAGCCAGCGCGCGCATAGGCTAAAGCGCTGGCATCACCGACCTGCCCCTCACGCTCTGTGAGGGGATCTTCCCACACCGCGAATTGATGCGGAATCAGACCCGCCGCCGATCTCCTGTAGGACTTTACCTTTCGTGAGGGTCTCGGCTCTCCCATCGCCTGCCGATCAGTTCGCATTGCTTCAAGAAAATTTCCCGAGCGCCGATAGCGGATCACAGACCTGTGCCGGCGACAGTCGGGCGCTCAAATCACATCCGCTTTCGGAGGGTCTTACCATTGGGCAACGCGGCTTTTGAAATCACGGCCCGCAGTGAATTCGTGCACGTCGAACTTGTACCGGGGTTCGAGATTTCGCTCGATTCAATGCGGGGTATGTGGCGCGATGTTCTCCCTATCTGCGAGCAGCGCAACGCTCTCCGTGTCCTCGTCGAAGGGAATCGGCCCACGCGTTCCATGAGGAAAATTGAAGCATTCGAGCACGGCCGAATAGTCGCGGATCTGTATCTGCGTGGATTTCGGGTCGCTTTCTGCCTCTATGAGTACCAGCCAGATCAACTCTCGCATCTGTTCACAACGGTGGCGAGCGGCGGCTTTAACTCCGCTCGATTTTTCTCGAACCTCGATGAGTCGATGAGGTGGCTGCGCATTTGATGGCGGGAGAAACCCGGCTGGGCCGTTGATTTTTCTGACCACCACCACGAGCACGCGCAGACTTTGGAATTCGATGGCGGCTATGTGGTCTACTACACAGAGCAGATGCGGGATTGCATTACCGCTGTCTCGCGCGGTGCAGCAGACTTAATCTAAATTGTGATCGCGAAAACCAGTGCGATTCTGGATCCTGGCGCATACTCTCGCGACGAATAATGAAAAAGCCCGAGGTGCCCGTGCCACATCAAAATCACCTGTTGGCCGCCTTGTCGGATGAAGCGAGGGACCGTATCTATCCGCATCTGGAACTTTCAACGCTTCCGTTAGGCAAAGTCCTCTACGAATCCGGGGACTCGCTGCGCCAGGTCTATTTCCCGACCGACTCAATCGTGTCGCTGCTCTATGTCATGGAGAATGGCGCTTCGGCGGAGATCTCGGTGGTAGGCAATGAGGGGCTCGTGGGTATTTCTCTGTTCATGGGTGGCGAAAGCACCCCGGGTCGAGCGGTCGTGCAGAGTGCCGGAACCGCATACCGGCTCGCGGGACAGAGGCTCAAAGACGAGTTCAATCGCCACGGCGAATTGCTCATGTTGATGTTGCGCTACACGCAAGCCCTGATCACCCAAATGTCCCAGACAGCCGTCTGCAACCGTCACCATTCGATTGATCAACAGCTGTGTCGCTGGCTTCTGCTTTCATTGGACCGATTGCCCAGCAACCAATTGACCATGACCCAGGAACTCATCGCCAACATGCTCGGAGTCCGGCGAGAAGGCGTGACCGATGCCGCCGGCAAGTTACAGCGCCTCGGGGCGATCGGATACAGCCGTGGTCACATCACGGTGCTGGACCGGCCCAAACTCGAGAAGCTATGTTGCGAGTGTTACGCGGTCGTGAAGAAGGAAAGCGAACGGCTGATGCCCTATCTTCCTTCGACTGCCACTTTCAAAGGCAAGCGAGGTTTGAATGAATCGATGCATGCAACGTCGAGTAGATCCCTCTCTTGACGTCTTGGGTGAGGGTCTTCGATTTCGATTGATACGACACGAGGACGCAAGATGTGCCAGGGAATTACCACGCTGTCTCCGGACAGCCTCGAAATGGCGTTCGATGCACTGCCGTCGTATCAGTGGCCAAGAAGTTGTTCCTCTCGAACCAAGGGTCGCGAATGATAGGCGCGCGTAGTCTCGATTGAAGCTACCGTCATCTGCGAAGAAAAACCCGCACGAGCGGGGCATAAAAGGAGAGGGATGCTTGTAAGGCCGCTACTGCCCACCGAGTTCCATCGGCGTGCCGTGTCCACGATATTTGACGGAGCGACTGTCGGCGCCGAACGGCTGCCCAACAGCTTCCCACTACCGCGACTTCGACCTTGCCGCAGAATGCCAACACGCTGTGGAAGCCGTCAGCCCTTTTTCGGCTGTTCCTACAATGGCGAACCGATATCACTGGCGCAATGCGAAACGGCGGACGCGGCCGTGCTGCGGGGATTTCAGAGAGCAAGAAACCTGCGCGCTTCGGGGATGAATTCGGATAACGAAGATGAGAGCGGAATCAACGGAGTAATTCGTGAGAGGGACCATTGCACGATCAGATTTTCCGGCGCCGCGCGCACCAGCTGAGCGCTGAGCCCGGTGCCTGCGCGTTGTGCACTCGCTGCGGCGGTGAGATTTACGTCAGTGTTGCGGGGGAAGGGTTCCGGCACTTGATTGCCCAGATGCAGCTGGGATTGTTGGAGCAGCAATCACCGTCTTCCCTAGCAGGAGAACAATGTCTGAGAATCACCGCACGGCGCCTACCATACGCTCAACTGGTTCGAACTTTCGCAAGATGGTGCTGTCCGACTGCTTTAGATCCCGCAACAAACCAACGAGATAAACTTCATGACCCAATCTAAAGCTCGCCTTTTTGCCATCGCCTCGATCATGACTTTCGGCTCCTCACTGGCCTTTGCAGAGTCGACTACGCAAGCGAAACTTCATGGTGAAGCCAAGATTTCCGAAGCCACAGCGCGCACGACGGCACTGGCCAAGGTTCCCAAAGGATCTATATCCAGCGCGGAACTGGAGAAGGAACATGGCAAACTGATTTGGTCCTTTGACATCGCTCAAGTCGGATCGAAGGACATCACCGAAATCCACGTGGACGCCAAGACCGGGAAAATAGTGTCTACCGAGATGGAGACACCTAGGAAGGAGCGGCAGGAAGCCGCTGCGGAGAAAAAGGCCCTATAACTTTATGTGTTAGTCGCTGCGGGAGAAGCTTGGCGAGGGCCTGCTCTGATGCTGGCCAAGGGCGGCTGTGATCGCCCGCGCCGTTCAGCCGCTCACTAGTTGAGTTTCGGCGAGGGCGATTGCCCTGTTCGCAGTAGCAGGGCCGCAGAGTGGAAGGCCAGCGCAAGCGGCGCGCCAACGAGCAAACCAAAGATGATCGCGGGACCAAGCGGACGCTGCAGTCCCGCGCCGGGACCGATGCCCAGCGCCAGCGGTGCGAGCGTCAGGATCGCGATGAGCGCCGACATCAGAATAGGCCTAAGCCGTGCTTGTCTGGCCTCGCGCACACTGGCGAGATCGAGGGGACGTGTAAAGTCAATTTCGGCCAGGTAGAAAATTACCAGTTCAGTCACCATCCCCACCACCGTGGTTTTCCCCATCAAGGCCGAGATGTCGAGTTCCGCCCCCTTAGCCAGAGCCCGGCGAGCACGGCGGCCGACAGCAGGATGGTAGCAATCGCCGCCAACGTCACGCGCCACCGGGCAAATAGCACGGTTAATAACAGCGCTGTCAGCAGCAGTGCCACCATGAAAACCGTGGCCATGTCTGGACGGCGTCAATCGAGGATGACGCCGGACAAGATAATTGTCGCGCCCCACAAGTCGGTGAAGCTCCTTTGTTGTTGCGCGCAGATCCCTCCAAATTCGGCGCGCACAGTGGGCGGAAGACCAAGGCGCGCGACTGTCACCTTGACATCGTCCAACGCCAACCCTAGATCGCGATCCTTCAGGCGCGCTGTGACAGGAACAAACGGGGCTAAATCTTCGCGGGGCAACTGGCGCTGCCCGGCCGCAATCGACACGGTCGCAATTTAGTGGAGCGCTCCGGCCTGGCCATCCGCGCTCCGAAACGACAGGGCCGCCAGCGACGCTGCACGTTGACACACATCACCCGGGGTCCTGACCCGCACGTCGATCAGCACTTCGCCTTGCTGAATTTGCGTCGCGACGATACCGCCGATGGCGGCCTGTGCGAATGTTCTCCTTCAGTTTAAGTTTGCGACTACCTTTTGAATTGGACGATTTGCCGGGAGTTAATGGTGACTGCTAAATCGACCCGCGACGAAGTTTCTCGCCGAGACCTGCTTTGTGCCGGCGGCGCAGTGTTCCTGGCACGCATGGTTTCTGGAATGCTTGGAGCGGTTGGGGCGGCTCGGGCTGCTGCGATTAACGGGCCTGTCCCGGAAGTCGATCAACTGGCGTTACGCGTGGTGATCGACAGCTACCACTTGGCCATCGCTCCGAACGCTCGCATCGGGAATGTCACGGTAGAGCGCGTCGGGATGCCTGCCGCTGGACGTTCGCTGCTGGGTGAGTTTGGGTTGTCACTGCATGTTGAATCGCGGCGCGGTGCCGAAACCCGCAACATGCTGGTCGACTTCGGCTTCACACCCGAGGCCCTTAACAATAATCTGTCAATACTGGGGATTTCTCCCAGTCAACTGGACGCGTTGATTTTGAGCCATGGCCACTACGATCACTTCGGCGGCTTGGTCGGTTTCCTGCGGAGATCCGAGGATCCATTCGCGCGTGCAAAAATATTCTTCGCCGCCAAGATAGAGCGGAAGTCCGGCGCGAAGCTGCCCGGAGTTCTCGCGCAGAAAACCGACCAAGCCGCCGAAGTGATCGTAGTGGCCATGGCT
>JANOVQ010000673.1:0-4015 GCA_031417495.1 Pseudomonadota bacterium
GTCCTCGCGACTCCCATCCCCCAGTGGGGCCCAGTCGCTGCGGGCGAGGGTCCGCCACCCGCCACGTGATGCACTTCGGCACCCGTGACGGTCAAGTTCCCACTACCTGCGCCGACACCGATACAGCGCAACTTCAGCCAGCAGATTCGGTAACCAGCGCATGCCGAAGGTGGCGTGATGGTGGGTATCGACCGCGCGTCGTTCAAGGATTTGAATATCTTCGCTGCGGCACAGCGCCTCAAAATCCTGAATCGTGCACATGTGAATGTTGGGCGTGTTGTACCAGGTGTGCGGCAGATGGGCGGTGACCGGCATACGGCCGCGGGCGATCTGCAGGCGACATTTCCAGTGACCGAAATTCGGAAAAGTTACGATGCCCTCGCGGCCGACGCGCAACATCTCATGCAGTAAATGGTGGGGATAGCGCATGGCCTGCAGGGTTTCGGTCATCACTACATAATCGAACGAATGGTCGTCAAAGTCCGAGAGGCCACGGTCGAGATCCGATTGGATGACATTCACGCCGGCGGCCAGGCATTTGATGATGTTGTCCGGATCAATTTCGATGCCGTAGCCCGTAACTCCGCGCTCTCGTTGCAAAAAATCCAGCAACGCACCATCGCCGCAACCGAGATCGAGCACGCGGCTGCCGGCGGTGATCCATTCGGCAATGGATAATTGATCTTCGCGCATGGCACTCATGCCACCGTGCCGCCGCAGGAGATGCGTTGGAAATAAGTGCGCAGAGCCGCATGATAAAGCGGGATATCGAGCAGGAAAGAATCATGTCCGAGTTCGGATTCGAGTTCGACATAACTCACATCGAGATCAGAATCGAGCAGCGCGCGCACGATTTCACGCGAACGGGCCGGCGAGAACCGCCAGTCACTGCTAAAAGACGCCACAAAGAATTTCGCGGTAGTGGCGGCAACCGCCGCTTTCAAGCTGTCGTTGAAGCGCGCAGCCGGATCGAAATAATCGAGGGATTTAGTCATTAACAGATAGGTGTTCGCGTCGAATTTCTTGGCGAACGATTCTCCCTGGTAGCGCAGGTAGCTTTCTATTTGGAATTCGATGTCGTAGCCGTAGTTAAGTTTGCCATCGCTGAGCTCACGCCCGAACTTCGCCATCAGCACATCGTCGGACAGGTAGGTGATGTGGCCGAGCATGCGAGCCAGCATAAGGCCGCGCGCGGGAACTACCTGATGATCGTAATAGCGCCCGGCGTGAAACTCCGAATCCGAGCGAATCGCGTGCCGCGCAACCTCATTGAAGGCAATATTCTGGGTGGAAAGTTTTGGTGCGGCGGCGATCACAATCGCGTGCCGCAGGCGCAGCGGATAATCGACTGCCCATTGCAGCGCCTGCATACCCCCCAAGCTGCCGCCCATCACCGCCGCCCACACTTCGATCCCCAAAGCCGTGGCCAGACGGGCCTGACTCTCTACCCAGTCGCGCACGGTCACCAGTGGAAAGTCCGGCCCGAAGCGCTGGCCGGTGGCGGGATTGGCGCTCAGCGGGCCGGTGGAGCCGGCACAGCCGCCGAGATTATTGGGGCAGACCACGAAGAAACGCCTGGTGTCGATCGGTTTGCCGGGCCCGATACAGTTATCCCACCAACCGGGCTTGCGTAAATCGTCCGCATAGTAACCTGCCGCATGATGATCACCCGAGAGCGCGTGGCAGATGAGGACCGCGTTGTCGCGCGCGGCATTGAGTTTACCATAGGTTTCAAATACCAATTCGTAGGTGTCGAGCACGGTGCCGCAGTCAAGGGTAAGCGGCGGCGCAAAGTGCAACCGCTGTGGGGTGACCACTCCTACAGAATCCAGCGGCAACGATTCGGACATCAAGGACGCGCGCTAAAGACGGAGAGCGGTGCGACGACCAACAACAACGCGAGTTGTAGGAGCACGATGACCACCAGCGGCGAGAGATCCAGGCCGCCGAGATTCGGTAACAATTGACGGATCGGTCGCAACAGGGGCTCGGTCAGCGCTTCGATTAGGCGCAGCACGGGATTGTGTGCGCCGGGCGCGACCCAGCTCGCAATCGCCTGAATGATGATGGCGAAAATATAGAGATAAATAAGCTTGGACAGCAATTCGGTGAAAGCCACGATCAACATGGCGACTACGCCGAGATGCGTCCCGAATAGCGCGCTCACCAGCCAGGTGTTCAACAACTGGAGCGCGAACATCAGCAACACGCTGGCAGTGTCCACCTTGCCGAGCGCCGGGATGTAGCGCCGCAGCGGGCGCAACACGGGGTTGGTCAATTTCACGATGGCCTGGCTTAAGGGGTTGTAGAAATCCGCGCGCGCCCATTGCAGGAGCAGTCGCAGCAGCACGGCGCCGATATACAGTCCGAACAGCGTATTGACCAGAAAGACGCCTGCATTGGAAAAGTAACCCGCACCCATCAGGCGTCTCCGAATTCGTGACTGAGTTCGCGCGAGCGATCGGCCGCGGCGCTGACCGCAGCTGCCACCAAGGTCGTGAATCCCCCCTGCTGGAACACCTTGAGCGCTTGTTCGGTGGTGCCGCCTTGGGAGGTGACCTGAACTCTCAGGGCTGCCGGACCGAGTGCAGAATTGCGTGCGAGCTCGGCCGCGCCGGCGGCGGTTTCCAAGGCCAGACGCCGCGCGGTGGCGACTGGTAAACCGAGGGTGACACCGGCACTTTCCAGACATTCAATGAGCAGAAAGAAGTAAGCCGGGCCGCTGCCCGACAAGGCCGTGACGGCGTCCAGGTGCGCCTCTTCAGAAACCCATTCGACAACCCCAATCGCGCTTAACAAGGATTCTGCTAATTCACGCGCTGGCGCACCGGTAGTCGGCGTGGCGTATAGGCCAGTCGCCCCACGCCCGATCAGGGCAGGCGTGTTCGGCATCGCGCGCACCAGCGGAAGTTCAGCGCCAATCCATTGCTGCAGCGAGTGCGTAGTGATTCCGGCGGCGATTGATAAGACCAAGGAAGGACGTGCGCGTAAGCCTGCGGCCAGCCCACGCACCACGCTTTTCATCTGTTGCGGTTTCACCGCCAGCAGCACGACATCGGCCTGCGCGATGGCGGCGGTAATGTCCGCCGTTACCACCACCCCAAACTCTGCGGCGAGCGCCAGGCGTGAGGCCTCAAGCGGTTCGGCGACCGTGATGGCTGCCGGGAAATGGCCACGTCGCACGAGCCCGCCAAGGATCGCGCGCCCCATATTGCCGCCGCCAATGCACGCGATGCGCTCAGTCATCTGCCACTTACCACGCCGCTTGAGAAGGCCGGCGAGTTTAGCATCAGCCGCGTGGCGTGCGCGGTCCGAACACTGCAGTGCCAATGCGCACGATCGTCGAGCCCTCCAGGATCGCTGCTTCAAAATCGTCGGAAGTGCCCATCGACAAAGTCGCGAACGCCGCCAGATAAGGCGCGAGGTGGTCACGTAGACGTCTAAAGGTCGCCCGCTGCAGGACTGGCTCCGCACTCGGCGCGGGCATGGCCATAAAGCCGCGCAGCTGCAGCCGTGGCAGCGTCTGCACTGCACTAATCAGCTCGGGCAGGCCGGCCAAGGTCACCCCGCCCTTACTTGCCTCGCCCTCGAGATTAATCTCAATACAACATTGGAGAGGGGGTAGCGAGGGCGGGCGCTGGGCGTTCAGCCGCTCGGCAAGGCGCTCGCGATCAAGACTGTGAATCCACGCAAAATTCGCAGCCACCTCGCGGGTTTTGTTGGCTTGCAGGCGGCCGATGAAATGCCAGCTCAAGCCAAGACCCTCCAATGCCGCAATTTTCGGGAGTGCTTCCTGCACATAGTTCTCGCCGAACGCGCCTTGGCCTTGGCTGACCAGGTGACGCAAAGCCGCGAGCGGCTGACCTTTACTCACCGCCAGCAGCGCAATGTCCGTCGGCGCGCGCCCAACCGCCAACGCCGCCGCGGCCATGCGCCGACGGAGGTCAGCCAAGGGGCCGGCTGCAAGCGGCGGCGCGGGAGGCGCCTCGCTGGGCGCCCGCGGTGGTTCGATAGG
>JANOVQ010000674.1:0-2097 GCA_031417495.1 Pseudomonadota bacterium
CGCGCGCGAAAAACCGGCTGGTGCTGGTGAATCCGTTCAAGTATTTCGTACCCGAGCAGCCACGCTTCGGCGATCGACACGTCTACGGCACCAAGAGCCGCTTCCTGACCGACCCGGTACTCGCGACGCTCGAGCAGTGCCACTGGTCGAGCCAGTCCCACACGCAGCACCCCGCGCACAGCGCGGCGCGGATCGATCTGAAACAGCGCGTGCGCGCGATGTGGACCTGACCTGTCGGCGTATAGAAAAATAACCGGCCTATCCGTCGAAATCGAGCCCCGCTTTAGTTGAATTCGAACGTCGTCAACAAGAACTGCCGCGTGACACGGCCTGCGCTGGCCGCGAGTTCTCAGTCAACGGCGTGCCAAGGGGACGCGCACGGCACTTTACTGACGCGAAAAAAGTCCAGTTGATTAAACCCCGAGGTGCGAACGCGACGCAGCGTCGGGTGTCAGACCGGGCTCTAGAGCGTCTGCTTTCTCGCGGGGCCAGCGTGCGTGCGCCCAGCCCTCAGGCGTGCCAGGCACATTGAAATGCAAGATGTATCCCGGAACGGCCCGAACGGCCGGAATTTCGTAGTGAAAGATACCCTCGGCGCGAGAGTTCGGCGAAATTCTGCGCTCAACAGCCGCCGTCCGCCCCGAACAGTCCGGCGCACTCCTTTCAAATTTAATGCGCACCTCGCTCGATTTCTTCGAAAACGGTGATTATCCTTCTATCCGCCGACAGATTGACCGATTACGGCGGCGCAGAGCGCCGAAGCGGCGGCAACCTTTTAATGCCTATCATGAGGACGATATCGTGACGGCCTTCGCGCACTCACCAATTACGACTGTTGACGATACACTCGCCTCGCTTCTGCACCGGGACGCGGTAGCCTGGCCGACGCTTCACGCCCGTTACGGCCCCTTGTTGGAGTTGGTGCGAGTGATCATCGGTGTGGTCCCCAACTGCGATCGTTACTTGGAAATTTGGCCGCCTGCTTTTCGCACCTACAACCTGCTAGTGCCGAATCTGCTGAACCTGCCGTTTACGATTCTAGGATTCGGAAGCGCACCGAAAGAGATCGTTGGGATGGGCATGTATGTGGCGAGCCGCGCGGCGGAATGCCCGTACTGCTCAGCGCACACTTGCTCGTTTGCGTTGCGGCGCGGAGCCTCGCCAGAAAAGATGGCGCAAGCGTTGGTAGGCGGGAGCACTTTCACGCCGGAAGAACTTGCGACCGTCGCGGTCGCTCGCTCGCTCGCACGAATTCCTTGTGAGCTAATCGACCCAGAACGTCAGGCGCTAATTTATAGCGTTGGTGCGGTTGCAGCAGAATGGATCGTGCTCGGCGTGGTTGTGATGGGATTTTTAAACAAGTTCATGGACGCCATCAGTGTAGAACTTGAGGCCTCCGCGGCAGCGGAAGTCGTATCCACCATGGGCGCAAACTTTAGCCTTGGCAAGGCCGGTAGAGCACTTGATGCGGCGCGCCTCGAAGCCCCGCCGCAACCCGATTCCTTGTTCAAGAAGCTATCCACGCTGCGCTATGTGCCCGCGGCGCTGCGCCTTGATCGGCAGTGGCAGCGCGGCACCCCTGACACCTGGCCCGCGGTCGGCGATTACCTGCTCGAAAAAACCGGTCATGATTTCCCGGTGTTGTCGCGCCTTCGAAACCGCCGCGCGATTCGGGCAATCGCCTCCGCGCTGGTTACAAATCTCGATGCGACAACGACACTCATCGGACTCGAGATGAAAGTACTAGCTGGGGTGATCTTTGCAATTGTGATTAAAGATGAGGCGTTAGCCACCGAGCTTCGCCAACTTGGAGCACGGCACGGTGTTTCGAATGACGAATGTACTAGCGCTGCAGAATTTGCCGCAGATGCAGAATTAGAGCCACCGGCGAGCGAACCCAAAGTCCGCGCCGCGTGGTATCTCGCGCGTGCCGTGTCACCGAGCCCCGCTGCGGTCACTCATGATGTCGTGCAGGTTTGCCGCGACAGCGGCCTAAGTGCGGCCGCGATTGTGGAGCTCGTGACCTGGGTATCGGTGTTGCAGATGTTGCATAGAGTGTCGGCGTTTTTCATCAATCAACGCCATGCTTAAAAAGCA
>JANOVQ010000675.1:0-11255 GCA_031417495.1 Pseudomonadota bacterium
GGGCCGAGATAGAACAGGCGTTGCGTCGTCTGTTGGATCAGACCGTTCTCAAGCACTGCGCGCACACAGCTGGCAGTACCCTCGGGACGCAGGGTCAGGCTGTCGCCATTGCGATCCGTGAAGGTATACATCTCCTTCTGCACAATATCCGTGGTATCGCCGATCGAGCGCGCAAATACCTGGGTCGATTCCAGGATCGGGAAACGGATTTCACGATAACCGTAGCTCGCCAGTACCTGCGTGATGAGCGTTTCCAGCGCACGCCACCGCGTCGCTGCCGGTGGCACGATATCGTTCATCCCGCGAATTGCGCGCAGTTCAGACATACGTGACGGCGCTAACGCGGTTCGCCGAGCGAGAAACGTGCGACCCCGTTGATCGCTTTGGCCTTGACGTCGACCGTTGCCCCACGAAAGGTGGCGGCGACCGCTGAGGAATTACCGATCACTAAATCGTAGGGTGGTTTGCCTGTGACACCGACCCGTTGCCCGGGCTTGAGCAAGCCAAAGAAAAGCCGCTTGCCGGCGACGTCTGAGACTTCGATCCAGGATTCGCCGCGACCTTCGAGCACGAGTTCGCCAGAGGTCGAAGTGGCCGCGACCGGCGCTTCAAGGGACGCTGGCGGCGGGTTCGGCGCGAGCGGCGCTGAGCGCGTCTCAAGCGGTGATTGCGGCGCGCTTTCAGGCGCTGCGGGTGGTGCGGAACCATCTGTTTGATGGCGCCAGGAATTCACGGGGGCGAGCGGACGCTCCGAGTGTTCAACAATTGTGTAGGTATACGGCAGCGGAGTGCCGGGATCAGCCTTGGCTGCGGCGTTCTCGGCCGCGAGTTCGGCCAGTGCGTCAGCAGATTGCGCGCCAGTTTGGTAGTTACGCTGCCACCAGAGCGCGATCAGGACGAGCACGGTGACGCCGAGCGCCACGCTGATCGCACGTATGAGCGTGCTCGAACTCGTGATCTGGATCGGGCTGCGCGTGGAGAAATCGGCGAGTGCCGGGTCTTCATGGTGGATTTGTTCAGTGAAGCGCGCCAGCAACGGCAGCGGATCGAGTGCGAGTTCACGCGCGATGCTGCGAATGTATCCCTTCACGAAAGCGCCGGCGGCGAGGCTCGCGTAATCTTCGTTTTCCAGCGCGTTGATCACCCGCAATTCCAGCCGCGTACGTGCGGCAATGTCCGCCGCGCTTAAGCCTGCCGCTTCGCGCGCGTGCTTGAGCATGGCGCCAGCGCCTTGCGCTACTCTCGCCGCACTCAGTTGATGGTCAGCGGGAGTGGCCTGCATCAGTCGAATTTGCCCTGCTGATAAAGCCCGTATTCGGGCGAATCCGGAAACTTGTTTTTCAGCTGTAGCGCATAACTTGCCACGCTGTCCCGATCATCCATGCCGTGTTCGATGCGGATCCCCAACCACAAGGTACGCGGATTCTGCGGCCCGACACCAAGATAGCGTTGGTAATAACCCCGCGCCTGCAGAAAATTGCCTTGGTCCATACTGAGTTGGGCCATCGATAGCAGTGCTGGCCTTAGCGTGGGGTCAACTTGCAAAGCCGCTCTGAAGTGTTGCTCGGCGGTCGCCGGATCTTTGGCCTGTAGGGCGCAGATGCCGGCGTTAGTGAGCGCACTTTCGGGGACCCGATTGAGCGGATTTTTGACGGCCTCCTGAAATCTTGCCTGACCTTCCTCGAAGCGTGCTTGTTGGCACAAAAACTGGCCGTAATTATTGAGCGCCGATGGGTTTTTGGGCGCAAGTGAGAGGGCCATCTTGTAGTGTTGTTCGGCCTTTTCGACGTCGCCGAGACGAGAGTACAGCAGCGCGAGTGCATTGTGCGCACCGCTTGACTTTGGATTCGCTTCAATCGCCTTGGTGAGTTTGTTGAGCGCGAGTTCGTTATCGCCATCGCGCATATAGGCAATGGCAAGTTGCGTGTTGATCTCAGCCAGCTTTATCCGATCCTCGGCGGTCTCGGCTCTGGTCTTGGAAGACGAAGTCGACTGGCAGGCCGTGAGCAGGAGCGCGAATGCGAACAGGAGTGCGATCCGTGCCATGTCAAAACCCTTTCAGGATCGCGCTGCGAGCGCTTGGGGACGACGGTGACGTGCCGCTTTCGCCAGCACACGACCGACTAACTGACCACAGGCCGCATCGATGTCATCGCCGCGTGTTTTACGCGTGGTCGTGATATAGCCGGCGCGCATCAATATTTCACGAAATTGCAGGATAGTCGCCGCGCTCGAACAGCGGTAATCCGCTTCTGCGATTGGATTGAAGGGGATCAGATTGATCTTGGCCGGGATGCCGCGCAGCAAGCGGGCGAGATCGCGCGCAAGTGCGGGGGTATCGTTGACCTCCGCCAGCATGACGTACTCGAACGTGATCTGATCGTGCGGGCTGTCCGCGACATAGTGCCGACAGGCCTCCAGCAATTCGGCGAGCGGGTAGGTGCGATTGAGCGGTACGAGCTCATTGCGCAATTCATCATTCGGTGCGTGCAACGACACCGCCAAACTGACGGGACATTCGGCGCGCAGGCGCTCGATGCCAGGCACCATGCCCGCGGTGCTCAAGGTCACGCGGCGACGCCCGAGATTGTACGCATTGTCATCGAGCATCAGGCGCATCGCGGGGACAACCTGCTCGAAGTTGAGCAAGGGTTCACCCATCCCCATCATGACGACATTCGTGATGTAGCGGTGAGTCTTCGGATTCTGACCAAGATGGCGCGCCGCGACCCACACCTGGCCAATGATCTCAGCGGTCGAGAGGTTGCGACTGAAGCCTTGTTTGGCGGTGGCGCAGAAGCTGCAGTTTAAAGGGCAGCCCACCTGTGAGGACACACACAGGGTGCCGCGCTCGGCCTCCGGGATGAACACCATCTCGATGCAGTTACCATGATCGACCCGCAGCAACCACTTGAGTGTGCCGTCGTCGGATTCCTGCAGAGTGACTGTCTCAGGTACCCGAAATTCCGTCTCAGCAGCCAGGCGTTCGCGCAACGCGCGACTCAGGTTGGTCATCTGCGCCAGATCGAGCACCCCTTGCTGGTGGGCCCATTTGATAATCTGCGTCGCGCGATAAGGACGCTCGCCGACGGTTTCGAAGTAGCGCGCGAGACTCTCGACGTCGAGGTTCAGCAGGTTGATGCGAGGAGCAGGCATAGGGCTCAGCGCGGGCACAGCTCGGAGGTTGCGAAAAAGAATGCGATCTCGGTTTGCGCAGTGTCGGCGGCATCGGATCCATGCACCGCGTTCTCCGAAATGTCTTTGCCAAAGTCCGCGCGCACGGTACCGGGGGCCGCTTTGGCCGGATCAGTGGCGCCCATGACTTCGCGATTCTTCGCGATCGCATTAGGCCCTTCGAGCACCTGGACCAGGATCGGTCCCGAGGTCATGAAGTCCACCAACTCCTGAAAGAAGGGTCGTGCGCGATGGACCCCGTAGAAATTGCCCGCCTGCTCGGGCGTGAGCCGGAGCATTTTCGCCGCAATGATCCGCAGGCCTGCGGCCTCGAATTTGGTCAGAATCCCGCCGATGTGGTTAGCGCTTACGGCGCTCGGTTTGATGATCGAAAGAGTACGCTCGCTGGACATGGAAGGAAGGCTCCTGGAAGTATCATAAGATATTGAAAATGTGCCGCATTATATTGGTTGCTATGCACAAAAGCACGGTGCAGGGGGGTGGCGAAGGCGCTGCTCAGTGGCTGTTGCGAGGCGCCGCGGGTTATCGGCAAATGCTTAGTACATGCCAGTCTCTAAGCGCGCCGCTTCGGACATCATTTCCGAGTTCCAGGGCGGATCGAAGGTGAGATCAACCTTCACGTCGGTGACATTCGGCACCTGTCGCACCTTGGCAGTCACATCATCGACCAATACGGGGCCCATGCCACACCCTGGCGCCGTCAACGTGAGATCAATTTCGACTAAGCTGCCGCCCTCCGGGGTGGCCACTACCTCGCAGCGATAGATCAGCCCGAGTTCCACGATGTTGATCGGAATCTCAGGGTCGTAGCAGGTTTGCAGCTGGGCCCAGACGAGAGCTTCATCCACCTTGCCATCACCGACACTCGCGCTCTGGGTTGGCAGGTCTGGGGTCATGCCCAGGGCATCCACGTCAGCGACGGCGATGCGCGCCAGGTTGCCATTCACATTGACCGTGACCGCGCCGCCTAGCGCTTGAGTCACAAACACCGTGGTACCCGCTTCCAACGTGATACTCGTGCCCTGCGGGATCAACGCTGCGCTGCAATTGCGGTTCAGGATGATCGGACGGGTGAAGTCTTCTGGTGATGTCATACGGCACTCAATAATTCAGATCTGGTGGCGAACTCGCCGATCAAGCGAGCATGCGCCGCGCTTTATCCAAGGCCAAAAAGAACTGGTCGATTTCGGCGTGCGTGTTATAGAACGCGAACGACGCACGCGCGGTGCCGGGCACCCCGAAGCGCTGCATCACCGGCATTGCGCAATGGTGTCCGGTGCGGATGGCCACGCCCTGGCTGTCGAGCAAGACGCCGAGATCCTGCGGGTGCGTGCCTTCGATCAGGAACGAGAGCACTGCGGCTTTGTGCCGGGCCGTGCCGATGACGCGCAGGCCTGGCACCTCAGTGGCGCGCGCGGAGGCGTAATCGAGCAAGGCCTGTTCGTGGGCGAGCGCGCCGTTCAGATCAAGCTGAGCGAGATAATCGAGCGCCGCGCCAAGCCCTATGACGCCGGCGATATGCGGCGTCCCCGCCTCAAATTTATGCGGCAAATCGGCGTACTCCGTGTGCTCAAAGCTCACGGATTTGATCATGTCGCCGCCACCCTGATAGGGCGGCATTGCGTCCAGCAATTCCCGCTTGCCGTACAGTACACCGAGACCGGTGGGACCAAAGAGTTTGTGGCTCGAGAACGCGTAGAAATCGCAATCCAATGCCTGCACGTCCACGCCGCCGTGAGCGACGGCCTGCGCGCCATCAAGCAACACTTTGGCGCCGGCCTGGCGCGCGAGCGCCACGATCTCCGCGACCGGATTGATGCTGCCCAATGCATTCGAAATATGTCCAAAGGCGCACAAACGGGTGCGCGGGGTGAACGCCGCCGCAATCGCCCGCGGCTCAAGCTCACCGGCATCGTTGATCGGCACCACTTTGAGAACGGTGCCGAGCTGCTGGCCAAGGATCTGCCAGGGCACGATGTTGGCATGATGCTCAGCTTCACCAATCAGGATCTCGTCACCCGCCCGCAAGGCGGAACGCGCGTAGCTCTGAGCTACCAGGTTGATCGCCTCCGTGGTGCCGCGCGTGAAAATAATCTCGGCAGGCTCGCGCGCATTGAGAAATCCGCGCACTTTGTCGCGCGCACCTTCGAACGCCGTCGTCGCGCGCTGACTCAGCGTATGCACGCCGCGATGAATATTGGCGTTATCGGTCGCGTAGTAGCGTTCCATCGCCTCGATTACCGCCGCAGGCTTCTGAGTGGTGGCGGCGTTGTCAAAATAGATCAGTGGGTACTGATTGATCTGGGTGGCGAGGATCGGGAAGTCGGCGCGCACCCGCGCGACATCGAAGGTCTCGCGGCGGGATCTCTGCGGAATTATCGTTTGCGCGCTCATGTGAAATCACCGGCCAGGAGACGCGCCAGCACCGGGTTGTCGATCGCAAAGCGCTGTGCCACCAGGGTTTGCAGTTCGCTGATTGGGATCGCGGCCACTGCAGCTTGCACAAAGCCATACGTCAGCAACGCGCGCGCTTCGACTGCGGGCACGCCGCGCGCTTGTAGATAGAACATAGACTCGTTGTCGAGTTGGCCCACAGTTGCGCCGTGCGCGCAACGTAGGTCATCGGCATAGATCTCAAGCTCTGGCTTGGTGTCAATCTCGGCCTCGGAGGACAGCAGCAGATTGTGACTGGCTTGGGTAGCGACAATCTTTGCGGTGCCCGGCTGCACGAGAATCTTGCCGTTGAACACCCCGCGCCCATTGCCATCCGCGATCCCTTTGTAGATTTCATCGCTGGTGGTGTGACTGGCACGATGGTCGACCCGCGTGTGGTGATCGATATGTTGATTCTGACCGGCCATGAAGACGCCGTTCAGGACCGTTTTACCCCCGGGCGCGGCCAGCTTGCAGTCGATGTCCAGCCGCACCAGTCGGCCACCCAGCGCGAGCGAAAAATTTTCGACCTCGCTGTCGGCCCCGACATCAATTTCCACTTGGCCGATATGCGTCGCCTGCGCAGTATCCGAGATGGTGCGGTAGTGCGTTATCCGCGCGCCGCGCGCAGTCACGATCCGCGTGAACGAGTTAGTGAGATAGGGTGCTGTGCCTTGCCCCACATGCAGTTCGATCACGGTGGCCTGGCTGTGTGCGCCTGCGTGGAGATTCAACTGAGGCGAGACCAATAGCGGCAGCGCGCCGGCTGCGCTCAGAAAAATCACCAGCAGCGGCAATTCAAGACGGCAATCAGCGGCGATTTCGCAGTCCACGCCATCGCGCGCGGCGGCGGCGTTGAGGGCAGAAAAAGCGCTCGCGTCCGGCGCACCCTGGCGGGTTAGCAAGGTCGCCAAACGGACGGGGTCACGGGTGGCGACTTCCTGTAGAAGGCGCACCTTGACGCCAGCTGGCAGTTCGCCCAACGCCGAATGCGCTGCCGAAAAACGACCATTGACGAAGACCAGGCGATGCGCGTTTAGCGCCATCAGAGGCAGTGAGTCGAGGTCGATCTCCAGCGCCGCAGCAAACGCAAAGTCCTGAGCGACGACGGCCGATAGATCGGTGTATTTCCAATCCTCTTCCGCAACACTCGGCACGCCCTTCGTCCGAGCATGCTCTAGCGCGGCGAGGCGCGCGCTGTGCACGCTCGCGGCAGCGTTTGGTTGTGCCTGCAATTCGCGCGCGAGGGATTCGATCAGGCCCATTACGCCGCATCCTCCGATAACCAGTCATAGCCGCGGGCTTCGAGTTCGAGGGCAAGTTCGCGGGTGCCCGATTTCACGATTTGACCACGTGCCAGCACGTGCACCTGATCCGGCACAATGTAATCGAGCAGTCGCTGGTAGTGCGTGACGACCACGAACGAACGTTGCGGGCTGCGCAGCCGATTGACGCCATCTGCGACCACTTTAAGGGCATCGATATCGAGTCCCGAATCGGTTTCATCCAGAATCGCCAAGTGGGGTTCGAGCACACTCATCTGGAAAATTTCGTTACGTTTTTTCTCGCCGCCTGAGAAGCCCTGATTGACTGGCCGATTAAGGAGACCGTCTGGGAGGCCAATCGCCTTGGTCTTGGCCTTCACCAATTTCAGAAATTCAACCGCGCCCATCTCGTCCAGCCCACGGTACTTGCGGATACCGTTCACGGCCGCCTTCAGCATGTACACATTGTTCACGCCCGGAATTTCCACCGGGTATTGGAAGGCCAGGAACACGCCTTCGCCCGCGCGTTCTTCCGGTGCAAGCGCGAGCAGGTCATGCCCGTTATAAGTAATCGAGCCCTGCGTGACGGTATAACCGGGACGCCCCGCGATTAAGTATGCGAGGGTGCTTTTGCCGGACCCGTTGGGACCCATGATGGCGTGCACTTCACCTGGCAGTACCGTGAGATTCAGCCCCCGCAGGATCGGTTTGCCGTCTACTTCGGCGTGCAAGTTTTCTATTTTCAGCATGACTTGATTTCTATCCGATGGCGCCTTCCAGCGTGATATTCAGCAATTTCTGGGCTTCGACCGCGAACTCCATCGGCAGCTCTTTGAACACTGCCTTGCAGAAACCGTTCACGATCAAATTCACGGCATCTTCATCGCGGATACCGCGACTGCGCAGGTAGAACAGCTGGTCTTCGCTGATCTTGGAGGTGGAGGCTTCGTGCTCCACTTTGGCCGAGGCGTTGCGCACTTCCACATAGGGAAAGGTGTGCGCGCCGCACTGGCTGCCCATCAGCAACGAATCGCACTGCGTATAGTTGCGCGCGTTTTCGGCGCTTTTAGCGATGCGCACGAGCCCGCGATAGGCATTCTGCCCGTGGCCGGCGGAAATCCCCTTGGAAATAATGGTGCTGCGCGTGTTGCGACCCAGGTGAATCATCTTGGTGCCGGTATCTGCCTGTTGCCGGTGGTGGGTGACCGCCACTGAATAAAATTCGCCGACCGAATTTTCGCCCTTGAGAATGCAGCTCGGGTACTTCCAGGTTATGGCCGATCCGGTCTCAACCTGAGTCCAGGAAATCTTCGAATTGCGGCCGCGGCAGTCGCCGCGCTTGGTCACGAAATTATAAATTCCGCCGCGCCCTTCCTCGTCGCCTGGATACCAGTTCTGCACCGTGGAATATTTTATCTCGGCGTCATCGAGGGCGATCAGCTCAACCACCGCGGCATGCAGCTGGTTCTCATCGCGCTGGGGCGCGGTGCAGCCCTCGAGATAACTCACATAACTGCCAATGTCTGCGATCACCAAGGTCCGCTCGAACTGCCCGGTGTTCATCGCATTGATACGGAAGTAGGTCGAGAGCTCCATCGGACACCGAGTGTTCTTCGGGATGTAGACAAACGATCCATCCGAGAACACCGCGGAATTCAGCGCTGCATAATAATTATCACCTTGTGGCACGACTGACCCGAGATACTTGCGCACCAACTCCGGATGTTCGCGCACCGCTTCGGAGAACGAACAGAAGATCACACCTGCCGCCGCGAGTTTGTCCTTGAAGGTGGTGTGTACGGACACGCTGTCGAACACCACATCGACTGCCACCCCAGCCAGCATTTTCTGTTCTTCGAGCGGGATGCCGAGCTTCTTATAGGTTTCCAACAATTTCGGGTCGACATCGTCGAGACTTTGCGGTCCGTCCTTTTTGGACTTCGGCGCGGAGTAGTACGACAGCGCTTGAAAATCAATCGGGGGATAGTGCACATGCGCCCATTTGGGCTCGCGCATTTTCTGCCAGCGTGAAAACGCACGCAGCCGCCATTCGAGCATCCAGTTGGGCTCGTTCTTCTTCGCGGAGATCAGGCGCACGACGGCTTCATTCAGCCCGGGCGGTACCTGATCCTGTTCGATGTCGGTATAGAAACCCGCGTCGTACTTACGGTTCAGCAGTTCGCGGACGTCGCTTGAGGAGGTGGCCATGGGATGCTCCGCTGCAGGTTACAGACTGAAACTTTCGCCGCAGCCACAGGTGGCTTTCACATTCGGATTCACGAATTTGAAGCCTTCGTTCAAACCCTCGCGCGCGAAGTCAACTTCGGTGCCGTCCAGGTACTTCAGGCTTTCATCGTCCACCACGATCTGCACTCCTTGCGAGGCGAATACCTGGTCGTGCGGATTGATCGCGTTGGCCTCTGTGACGGGCTGCACCACATACATGTAGCCGGAACAGCCGGTGGGTTTGACGCTCACCCGCAGTCCGTTTCCATCGTTTTTCGTCAAAAAACGCTGCACATGTTGAGCCGCACGTTCGGTTAGGGTAATTGCCATTTGTTCTCTCCAAACTTGGTCTGGTGACGGTGCAACGGGCGCTAGATCGCGCGCGACTTCATCCTCGGCTGGGTGGCGACCGTGGGCCATTGGCGGAGCACCTGCGCTTCCTGGCCAGCGCGATGCTGCTTAACCACGTCATCGAGACTCACACTGCTGAGGTAGTGCCGAATCTGATGGCTCAACTCTTCCCATAAATCGTGCGTGAGGCAACCGCGTTCACCCCCACAATTGCGCTTGCCACCGCAGCGCGTGGCGTCCACCGATTCGTCCACTGCGTCGATCACATCAGCGACCGAAATCTCTGCCCCCGGTCGCTCGAGCTGATAGCCGCCCCCGGGTCCGCGCGTGCCGTCTACCAGCCCCGCACGCCGCAGCGCCGCAAACAATTGCTCAAGGTAGGATTGGGAGATCGCATGACGCACCGCAATCTCGGCCAAGGACACGCGACTACTACTGCCCTGCAAGGCCAGATCGACCATCGCGGTCACGGCGTAACGGCCTTTGGTAGTCAGGCGCATGGGACCTCCAAAATAAATCCCGACGGGATTAGTAGGTAGTTTCCGAGATCCTGAGGAATTTAGTCAAGAATTATTTTCACCACAGGGTTGCCCCTGGGGCCGCTTTTATTCGGCAACTTGGGCCGTCCTCTGGCGCAGCTCCTCGCAGGACGGAACATTCGGCAGATCTACCGTAATCCCTTGTTTGCACAGCGCTTCGGCGAGCAGGGCTATTTGTCTTTCAAGGCCATGCGCATGATCGAGGAGGGCCTCAACCGCCTGCACCAGGGGATCGTTTAACCCCTTGACCTGGCCATAGGCGTCGAAGCCGATCCGGCGTGCAGTTTCTTCGCGCGCGGTCCGTTGGTCGCTGGCCTCGCCGCCGGCGATGCGGCCGGGGATGCCCACGACAGTCGCGCCCGCCGGGACCTCTTTCACAACCACCGCGTTGGAACCCACGCGGGCATTTTCACCGACCGTAATGGGGCCTAAGACTTTCGCACCCGCACCGATAACGACGCCATTTTTGAGCGTCGGATGTCGTTTGCCCTTGTTCCAGCTCGTGCCACCAAGGGTGACCCCGTGATAGAGCGTGACGTCATCCCCGATTTCTGCCGTCTCGCCGATCACGACCCCCATCCCATGGTCGATAAAAAAGCGCCGCCCAATCGTGGCACCGGGATGGATCTCAATCCCAGTGAGAAAGCGGCCTAAGTGCGATAGCGCGCGGGCGGGCAGTTTGAAACCTTGTTGCCATAGCCAATGGCTACCTCGGTGCACAATCAAGGCGTGTACACCTGGATAGGCGATCAGCAGTTCCAGCGTATTCCGCGCCGCAGGGTCGCGCGCGAAAATGCTGCGGATGTCTTCTCTGAGATGTTCGAACATGGGACAACGGTGCCGATGTTAGGATGCGGGGGCGAACTTTAAAGATTAAGCGCGTCACGCGCGAGGCTTAAGAGATGTCGGACGAAAAAAATCCGCGCGAGAGGCTGAGCATACTACAAGTCATCCAGAGCGTGCTCGCGGCCAGTCTTGGCGTGCAGAGCAATAAGAACCGCGAACGAGACTTCAAGCAGGGCTCAGCCAAGGTCTTCATCATCGCGGGCCTCATTGGGACGGTGCTGTTCATCCTGACGATAGTCACCTTGGTGAAGCTGGTGCTGAACTCGGGGAACTGGATGGCATCCACCGTGAACTTGAGCAGCAAGTCTGCGCCATCGATCTCGATCTGGGGATCAGGCGCATTGGGTTCAGCGTTCCAACCTTCGGTGAGCTGTTGAAACGTCGGCGCTACCTGCGCGCT
>JANOVQ010000676.1:0-3005 GCA_031417495.1 Pseudomonadota bacterium
CGCCGCTTCGCTATAAACGGCCCATCCCTCGGTTTTTATCGTCCCCGGCGCAATGCAATTGACGCGAATGCCGAGCGGCGCCCATTCAACTGCCACCGCTTGCGACACCGCAATCACCCCCGCCCGCGCTGCCACCGTATGCGCGACGCCATGCAAACCGCGCGGTACCACCACAATATTCACCACGCTACCGGGACGGCCGGCATCACGCCAATGTCGGGCATGGGCCTGCATCATGGACCAGGTGCCATTCAGGTTGGTGTTGATGACGGTATTCCAACCCTTCTCCGAAAAATCCAGGGCCGCCTGCGGAAATTGACCGCCGGCACTGTTGATAAGCAGATCAACCTGGCCGTAACGGCCCCACAGGGTTGCCGCTGAACGCTCCACTCCGGCGCGCTCACGAATATCGAGCAGCTCGAAATCCACATCGAGATCGTGTTCGCGCATGGCCTCGACGACCGCAATCAGCTTCTCCTCATTGCGTCCGCAAATCACCACACTCGCACCCAGGCGCGCCGCCAGCCATGCCGTGGCCCGGCCAATACCGCTGCCGCCACCAGAGACCACCACCACTTTGTCGCGCAAGAGATCAGCTGCGAATACCGTGGGATGAACCGCGAGCTCTTCGTTAGTGGTCGGAATCTCGTTGAGATCTGTCATGCGGCGCGCTCAACGACCGTGCAACAGCTCACGGCTGATGATCATCTTGCGGACTTCAGTCGTACCGGCGCCGATTTCAAGCAGTTTGATTGAGCGATACAGGCGATTGATCTCGGATTCCCAGATATAGCCGTAGCCGCCGAAGATCTGCAGCGCTTCGTTCAACACCAGATTCAAGGTGTTCGCGGTGTACATCAATGACGCCGCGGTCTGCGCATGGATCATGCCGCGCCCACCTGCGCCGATCTCGAGATCGTTCGCTTCCGCCAACACGCCGTAGCACAGCGCCCGCATGCTCTCGACCCACACATACATATCGGCAATTTTGGATTGAATCATCTGAAATTCTGCGAGTGGCTTGCCGAACTGATGGCGCGTTTTGGCGTAGTCAATGGCAAGCTCGAGCGCGCGTTCCGCGATCCCGACACAAATCGGCGAGATCACCGCGCGCTCCAGATCGAGACCGCTCATCACCACCGCCACACCGGCGTTCTCGACGCCCACCACGTTCTCCACGGGCACCCGGCAATTATCGAATACCAACTCGCCGGTCTGGCTGCCGCGAAAACCCATTTTGATCATCTTCTGCGCGACGCGAAAACCCGGAAACGTTTTCTCCACGATGAACGCGGAGATCCCGTGCGGTCCGCGCTCGGGGGCAGTCTTCGCGTAGACCAGTAAAGTATCCGCGACGGGCCCGTTGGTGATGAAAATTTTGCTGCCATTCAAAAGGTAGTAGCCACCTTCACGCTTGGCAGTGGTACGCATCGAACCCAGCGCATCCGATCCCGCGCCGGGCTCGGTGAGCCCCAAAGCGCCAATGGCCTTGCCTGAACAGAGATCCGGCAGATATTTGTGGCGCAGATCCTCGTTGGCATTGCGATAGAGATTGTTGAGGCAAAGGTTCTCGTGCGCAATCCACGACAAACTCAGCGCGTAATTCCAGCGCGCCATCGCCTGACAGACCAGTCCGCTGGTAAAAAAATCCAACCCTGTGCCACCATATTCTTCGGGCACCGTGATGCCGAAATACCCTTGCGCACCGATCTTCTCGAACACATCCTCCGGCCACCATTCCTCATTATCCATGCGTGCAGCCAGCGGATAGAGTTCGTTGCGCGAGAATTTGTCGGCTTCGTCCAGGATGGTTTGTTGATCAGGCGTGAGTTTGAACCCATGCGTTGTGGTAGCGCTCTCAGCGAGGCGGGATGGTTGCGACATTCTGGACTCCAAGCGCGGGTTGTTGGCAGTAATCAGTGCAGATTCGACCTTAGCGAATGCCTTGCCGATTGTCCAACCAACGCACCGTCGTGGCGGGGCTCGCAACGACGGTGATCGCGGTCGCGGCTAAGCGCGCTTATCCTTGGCCAGAAAAGCGTCCAAGGTAGCAAGCGTCGCCGGGGTTGCCGCGAGTGCCGCGATGCTGCTGCCTTCCAGTTCCAATTGCTCGGCCAGCGAATTGCGCAAACTCTGGCGCAGCAGTCCTTTGAGTTGCCCGACTGCCTCCGAGGGCATCCTCGCGAGCTGCTGCACCAGGCGTTCAACCTCGTCGTCGAAGAGCGCGTCATCGACCACTCGCGCAATCAACCCCAGGTTCTGTGCGGCTTCCGCGCTGAGGGTCGGGTTAGTCGCCAGAATATCGAACGCTCGCTGCAAGCCGACCAGCCGCGGCAGGAAGTATGTCGCCCCGCCATCGGGGGTTAGCCCGGAGCGCGTATAGGCGAAATTAAATTTGGATGATCGGCTCGCGATGGCGAGATCCGTCATACAGACAAGACTCACACCGCCGCCGGCAGCGAGGCCGTTAACCGCCGCGACCACCGGCACCGGCAGCCGATTCAGGAGCGCAATCGCGGCGTGGAAATCGATGGTCATCTCGCGGATATGGGACTGAATATGGGCACGCTCCCGCACGAACTCACGCAAGTCGCCGCCCACCGAAAACTGCTTGCCTTCGGCGCTCAGCAGCACACAGCGCAGCCCTGAGGCAACTTCGCACTGCACGGCCGCTGCGCGCAGGCCCTGCGTCACCGCACGGTCTACTGCGTTGTAGCTGGCAGCATTCGCCAAGGTAATCCGCGCAATTCCCTCAGCGATGGAAAACTTGACCTTGGTAGCGCTCACGAAAGCTCCTCTCGATGCATCGGATGTAGTTGGTCGGGTTTGGTGATCATCACTTTGTCGATCACGGACTGCAGGACCAGCCCGCTGACATTCTCCCATTGTTCGTCAAACGCCCCTGCCCGCAGACCGTGTGTGAACTCCCGCATGGCCTCCTCCAGACTCAAGGTCTTACCGAGAAAGCTGTTTAGTGTGGTCACCGCTTCGACAGCGAAACCTGG
>JANOVQ010000677.1:0-12112 GCA_031417495.1 Pseudomonadota bacterium
ATGTCGATGTGCCCACCAAGTTGTTAACAGACTTGCTGGAACGTGCGCTGGAGCGCCACAGTCCCCCGCTGGTGCGCGGGCGTCGGATTAAATTGCGCTATGCGCATTTCGGCGGCAAGAATCCGCCCACCATCATAATTCACGGCACCCAAACCGATGAAGTGCCTGAACACTACCGGCGCTATCTGGCGAACTTCTTTCGTCAGTCCCTAAAACTGGTCGGGACGCCGGTGCGGATTGAATTTAAGTTTGGTGAAAACCCCTTTGAAGGGAAGCGCAACCCCCTCACCCGCCGGCAAGTTCAGAAGCGGCGCCGGCTGGTTAAGCACATCAAAGGCAGCTGAGTCTGCCGTTCTCACACCTCGAACCACGGCAACACCTGATCTTGCGCTGCAATCGACCACTCAAAAGAGGCATGCGCCGCCGCTTGAGTCAGGCATTCGGCGACGATGTCGGGACGGTTGGTGCGCTCGCTGAGATGCGCGGCAACTACCCGCTTAAGATTTTTCGCCTGCATCGCCTGCAACAAACTTAACGACTGGCCATTGCTGAAATGTCCGTACGCGCCGGCGATGCGACGTTTCAAACGCGCGGGATAGGCCGCAGCGGCGAGCAAGGTGGGATCGTGATTGAATTCCAGTACCAGCGCCTGGCAGGTCTGGTATTGCGCAACGACATGCGACGTCAGGCTGCCGACATCGGTCAGTACGCCGAGGCGGGTTGCGCCGTGATTGAAAATAAACTGGCTGGGCTCGCGCGCGTCATGGGGCACCGGCACGGGCTGGATTTCGAGTTCACCAAGGTGGAAGGTTTGATGTGCCGAAATCTGGTGCCAGTGGCTTAACAAGGCGCCGCGCGCCTCAGTCGCGACCCGTGTACCACGGGTTGCATAAACTGGAATGGCATACTTGCGGGCGAGCGCGTCAACCCCACCCACATGATCGTCGTGTTCATGCGTGACGAGGATGCCGCTCAAGGTAGCGGGATCGAAGGCCAACGCCTGCGCGCGCTCCTCGAACGCGCGAATGGAATAGCCGCAATCGATTAGAAGCGTGGTGGCCCCGTGCGCGACCAGGGTTGCGTTGCCCGCGCTGCCGCTGCCAATCATCGCACAGCGCATATAACGGGCTTCTTCAGCTATCGAGCTTGTTCAGCTCGCGATTGAGTCGATCCAGGATTCGTTTGGAAACACTCCCCGTCTCCCAACGACCTTCCTTATCGAGCACCACGACCTCGGTCTTGTCACCGACGCCGGTGAGATTGATCTGCAGCTCGTGCTCGTCATCATCGCCCCAGAATTTCATCTTCGCCAGCATGCCGCGCTTGGTGGCCTCGCCTTCGCGAGCAGATACGCGGATGTAATAGATGCCGCGATCCTTATTGGATTGATCGACGTCATAGCCGGCGCGCTTCAGCGCGACGCCGGTGCTGCGCCACGCCGCGGAGAAATTCTCACGCAGCGACAAATACACCTTGCCACCGCCGGCGCTGATGATTTCGGCACGTCCACTCGCGCTACCGGCATCACCCACATCGTCTGCTTCCGCTGCTTCGGTGGCGCGAGCTTCGGTGGCGTGCTCAGTGGCAACGACCTGCCGCTTGCTATCACCAACCCCGAATTTTGCCTGCACCTTTGCGACCAGCACGTTTTCGCGCGTGGCATCACGCGTCAGCGGTCCCCAGGTCATCTTGCCGTCTTTTTGCAGCAACTCCTCGGCGCGATTCGACACGTACAACACAGTGGTGCCCGCTTGCTCACCGGGTTCGGCGAAAATCTTGAATTTCTCGCGATGCAGCTCTTCTTCGTTTTCGACCCAGATGGTTTCGATGATGCCAAGCTCTTCGTCGTTCAGCTCGAGCTTATAGCCCAGCTCTTGCATGAGGGCAACGAGTTGCGGCCAGACCTGCGCGGTCGCCCCCGAGACTGCGATCACGTGTTCATTATCCAACACGCGCACCGCTTCATTGGCAGTGCGTTCCAGCTCTTCATCACGTTTGCGATCGGCGACCCGTTCTTGATAAGTGGAATACTTGGCGGTGTCGCCACCTTCAGGAATCGCCATGCGGTCTTTGATCGCGTCGGTCGTCAAGTCAGGCGGGACTTCGAGATCCGGCAGGGTCTTGCTCTTGCGATATTCGATCCGATTGTCGGGCAGTACTTCGTCGAGTTTCGGCATGAGTTTGCTGCAGCCACTCAGCGCGAAGAGCGCGCTCAACACGATCAATAAAACCTGGACCATAAGGGCGTGACCTCGAAGCGGAATCTGAAACCTGACCTTAAACCGCGGGCGTTTAACTAGGCGTGAATGGAAACACCGGCGTGCCTCATCGCGGCACGGACTATTTGTTGACCCTCGGCAGTAAGCCAGGTCATTGGCAGGCGAATACCAACCTCGGCGTGACCCTGCGCATGCACTGCCCACTTCACCGGGATCGGATTTGCCTCACAAAACAGATCACGATGGAGTGGCGCAAGCGCCGCATCGAGCGTCGCCGCCAGTGCAGCATCACCCGCCAACGCTGCCATGCACATGGCGTGCATTGCAGCCGGCGCGACATTGGCGGTCACCGAAATCACCCCATCGCCGCCCGCCAGCATGAATTCTCGTCCGCTCGCATCGTCACCGCTTAAGAGGACAAATTCCTTGCCGCAGAGTTCGCGCAGACGGGCGACTCGCGCCACCTCGCCGGTAGCTTCCTTGATCCCGACGATGTTCGGAATCTTGGCCAAGCGACCTACCGTTTCGACCTGCATGTCACACGCAGTACGCCCCGGCACGTTGTACAGGATCTGCGGAATCGCGACCGCTTCAGCGATGGCCTTGTGATGAAGATACAAGCCTTCTTGGGTTGGCCTGTTGTAGTACGGGGTGACTAGCAGGCAGGCATCTGCGCCAGCTTCCTTGGCGGCCGTCGTGAGTGCGATTGCCTCAGTCGTGGAGTTGGCACCCGTTCCTGCGATAACCGGTACGCGGCCGCCCACCCACTGCACGGTGCGGCGGATGACTTCGCAATGCTCGGCTTCGTCCAACGTAGCGGATTCGCCGGTGGTGCCGACCGCCACAATGCCGTCCGTGTGTGCGTTGATATGCAACTCGAGCAGCGCCGCATAGCGAGCCCAATCAAGTGCCGCGTCAGGCGTGACGCCACCCTTCATGGGAGTCACGATGGCCACCATGCTGCCGCGAAATTGAGCCATGCCAGGACCCGGAAAAAACGGTCGTGCATAGTAGCCTCCCACCTCCCCTAACTCAATACAAAATGCGCCCCGGGTGTCCGCTGTCCGGTGGACACTCACGCGGGCTGCGCATCCTATCTGCTTGCGGTGGACGCGCGTTCGCAGGCACAATTGGCCGCCTCCATGAAGACCCCGACCAAGTCGCCACCCGAGATAACCCACAACTCCATCGCGATTTCGCTGATGGGGGCAAATCGTGTCGGGTTGATCGAAAGCTTTGCCAAGGCGATCCGCGATTGCGGTTGCAGCATTGGCGACAGCCGCATGACGGTGCTCGGCGATCGCTTCGCGCTGCTGTTACTGCTGACCGGCACCTGGGATTCAATCGCGAAAATCGAAAGCATGCTGCCGCGACTGGAGAACCAGTTGCAGATTAAATCGCTGTCGCAACGCTCCGAGCCACGTAAACGGCACAACAACATGATGCCGTATGCGATTGAAGTCGTAGCCGTTGATCGCCTGGGCATCGTGCATGAGATCACGCAGTTCTTTACCCAACGCGAAATCGGCGTCGAAGATATGTATTCCGGCACCTACACTGCGGCCCACACCGGCACTCCGATGTTTTCCCTGCACATGACGATCAGCGTGCCGACGGATGTTTCAATCGCGGGCCTCCGGGGTGAGTTCATGGATTTCTGCGATCACCTGAATCTCGATGCAATCATGGAGCCCGTGAAGTAACGGCGGATATGAAAAGCACCGCCGCCGCGGCCCAGGTGACGCAGTCCAGCCAGCCCAGCAAGCGCCTTTTTGTGCTGGATACCAACGTCCTCCTGCACGATCCCAGCGCCGTGTTCCGCTTCAAGGAACACGATATCTACCTCCCCATGATGGTGCTCGAAGAACTCGACGCCGCCAAGAAAGGCGTCTCCGAAGTCGCGCGGAACGCCCGCCAAGTCAGCCGCTTTCTGGATGAACTGCTCGACGCGGCGGATCGTGCCGCGATCGAAGCGGGGCTGGCATTGCCGGGTCCCAGCAATGGGATGAGCGGCGTTCCGCCCTCAGGCCGCTTGTTCCTGCAAACTGCGCCGCTGCCAACCACTGTCATGCTGGATCTGCCGGGAAAAACGCCCGACAACAGCATTCTCAATACCACTCTTGCGCTCAGAAATCAGCATCTCGCGACCGACGTCACGTTGGTGTCAAAAGACATCAACCTCCGGATCAAGTCGCGCGTGCTGGGCATTTCCGCCGAAGATTATTTCAACGATAAGGTTCTCGACGACATCAACTTGCTGTACACCGGCACGCGCGAACTGCCCGCGAATTTCTGGGAACAGCAAGGCGCTGATCTGAAATGCTGGCAGGCCGAAGCCCTTACGCTGTATTCGCTCGCCGCCACCAAGTTCGAACATTTCTATCCCAACGAATTCCTCTACAGCCCGGGCGACGATGCGCTAGAACTCGTCGCACGCCGGATCGAGGAGTCGCGGGTGATTCTTGAACGCACTCGCGATTATCGTCAGCCGCGACACGCGGTGTGGGGCCTGATCGCACGGAATCGCGAACAGAGCTTTGCGCTTAACCTGTTGCTCGATCCCGAAATCGATTTCGTAACCCTGCTGGGCGCCGCAGGCACCGGCAAAACGCTGTTGGCACTGGCGGCCGGACTTGCCCAGTCATTCGATACCAAGCGCTACCGCGAAATCATCGTCACCCGCGAAACCGTGCCGCTGGGCGAAGACATCGGGTTTCTGCCGGGCACCGAAGAAGAAAAGATGAATCCCTGGATGGGCGCCCTGATGGACAACCTTGAGGTGCTCGCCGAAACCCAGGAAGGCGGCGAATGGGGGCGCGCCGCGACCGCCGATCTCCTACAGAATAAAGTGAAAGTGCGCTCCATGAATTTCATGCGCGGGCGGACTTTTTTCAATCGCTATTTGATCATCGACGAAGCGCAGAATCTCACCGCGAAACAGATGCGCACATTGATTACGCGTGCCGGACTCGGCACCAAGATTGTATGCTGTGGCAATATCGCGCAAATCGATACGCCTTATTTGAGTGAGACGACCTCCGGACTGACCTACATCGTTGATCGCTTCAAGGGTTGGCCGCACAGCGGTCATATCACGTTGCTGCGCGGCGAACGTTCGCGGTTGGCGGACTACGCGGTCCAGCATTTATAAGCGCGCACCCAGCGCAGGCCGGCGTGGCTGAACTCGCGCCCCCAGCCCTGAGTGCCCTTGCCCAGGAACTCAAGGTCGCCGCCCGCGCGCTCGGCTTCACTGACGTCGGCATCACCCGCACGGATCTCGCCGCCGATGAAAAACTACTTGAAGCCTGGCTGGCGCAGGGTTACCACGGCGAGATGGCGTATCTCGAGAAGCACGGTCACAAGCGCAGTCGACCGGCCGAGCTAGTGCCGGGGACCTTAAGCGTGGTCAGTGTGGCCCTGAATTACTTGCCCGCCGGGGCACGCCCTATGACCGAGGTGCTGGCTGATCCGACTCGGGCCTACATCGCACGCTATGCGCTCGGGCGTGACTATCACAAAGTCATGCGCGGCCGCCTGCGATCCCTGGCGCGCAAAATGGAAGCGCTGATTGGACCCTTCGGCTATCGCGTGTTCAGCGACAGCGCACCAGTGCTTGAAAAAGCCCTGGCACGCAATGCCGGACTCGGCTGGATTGGCAAGCACACTAACTTATTGAACCGGACCCAGGGCTCCTGGTTCTTTCTCGGTGAGGTGTATACCGATCTCGCGCTGCCGGCTGATTCCCCGCACACCGAGAACTACTGTGGCAGCTGCACGCGCTGTCTCGAGGTCTGTCCGACCCAGGCGATCATCGCGCCCTACACGCTCGATGCGCGCCGCTGCATCGCCTATCTCACCATTGAGTCGCGCAGCGCTATTCCGCTCGAGATGCGGGCGTTGATTGGCAATCGCATTTTCGGTTGCGATGATTGCCAGACTTTTTGTCCCTGGAATCGGTATGCGACGGTCACGGCGGAAGCGGACTTCGCAGTCCGGCACGGTCTCGATGATCGCGGCCTGTTAGCGCTCTGGCAATGGGATGAAGCGAGCTTCCTGGCGCATACCGAAGGCAGTGCGATACGACGCATCAATTTTGAACAATGGCGCCGGAATCTGGCCGTCGCCCTCGGCAATGCACCGCCCGAACCCGCCATTGCCAAGGCGCTGCGCGCCGGCCTCGATGCTGCCACTGAACTGGTCCGCGAGCATATCGAGTGGGCGCTCGCGCGACATTCGCCCACCAACACGTTGGCAGGTTAAACCTGCATGCACGCCAAGCCGCTAGTTCCTGAACACCCCTAACAGGATGCGCCCGTGCCCAAGTCCGCGCGAATTGACGAGACAAAGCCGTTCCCGATGAACGGCGATTTCGATCTCAATGAGCAAACCTACGATTGGTGTGTGCGGGTGTTCGACCGCGCCAAGAATCTACTCGGGGTGCGCATCATGATGCACCACGATGCGCGCCAACTGCATGAAGGCGATGTATTCTTATTCAATCACTTCGCGCGCGCCGAAACCTTTATTCCGCAGTATTGTATTTACCAGGAAACAGGCGCGCTGTGTCGCTCTATCGCCGCCGGGGAATTTTTCAAGGGCGGTGATCGAATCACCAATCTGCTGCGTGATCTCGGCGCGGTGCCGAATGATCACCCGGAACTGATGACTTTGCTCGCGATCGATATTCTGAAAGGTCGCAAAATCATCATCTTCCCCGAAGGGGGAATGGTGAAGGATCGCCAGGTCTTTGATGACCAGGGCGAGTTCAGCGTGTACTCGCGCTCCGCGGGGAATCGCCGCAAACATCACTCGGGCGCGGCGCGACTGGCCGTGGGACTCCAGATCTTCAAGCAGGCAGTGATGCACAAGGTCGCGCGCAGCAAGCACCGCGATCTTGAGCAATGGGCAGAGCAGCTGGGCCTCCCGTCGGCCGCCATCCTGATCGAACGCGCGCGCAAGCCAGTCACTGTGGTACCGGCTAACATTACGTTCTATCCCTTGCGCGCACAGGATAATTTTCTGCGCCGGGGCGCTGATCTCGTGCTTGGCAATTTAAGTCCGCGCGCAGTCGAGGAGTTGATTATCGAAGGAAATCTATTCTTCAAAGCGACTGACATGGATATTCGGTGCGGTGCGGCGATCCGCGCTCACGAACGCTGGGAATGGTGGGAGCGGCTGGTGGCAAGCTATATGGCGCGTAGTGTGCCGAATCTCGAGGCCATCTTTGAGCACGAATATCTGCAGGAGAGCCCCATTCGGAAAATCGCGGCGAAAGGTCTCCACGCGAGTGTCGATTCACTCCGCGATCGCTATATGCACGAAATTTATCAGCAAGTGACCGTCAATTTGAGCCATCTCGCGGCGCTCGCGATTCAAGGCCTTGTCGCGCGCGGAACGCGCGAGTTCTTGCTTCGAGATCTCGCGATGATTCTCTATGTCGCCGTGAAGCGTCTGCAACCGCATGCCTCGGTACATCTGCACCGCAGCTTGATCAATCCGCATAACTACCGCCGCTTGCTCGATGGCGGATCGCCCGACTTGCAACAATTTCTGGATTCCGCAGTCGCCGCGCAGTTGCTCACCATCAACGGCGATCGCGCGCGCTGTCTGGACAAGCTGTCGCTGGATCACACGTTTGATCACATCCGCCTCGAAAATCCCATCGAGGTCTACGCTAATGAAGTGGCGCCGTTGGTCGCAGTGGCTGACGCCGTGGGCGCCGCACTCGCCGAGGGGCCCGAGCTCAGGCCCCGTGCGCGCGCCGAATTTGCGTTTGCTGATGAGTTAAAAATGCTGGACTGGGATAAGCATCTCTACAGCAAAGAGAAGCACCGCGAGATCAATGCGCGCGAAACCGCCACCGAGAATCCGGCGCCGTTTCTGCTGCTGCCGGCAGCCCCACATTCGCTCGGCGTGCTGCTCGTGCATGGCTTCCTGGCCGCACCAGGCGAAACACGACCCTTCGGTGCCACACTCCAGGCAGCTGGCTATCCCGTACTGGGCGTGCGCCTGAAAGGACACGGGACCTCACCCTGGGATCTCCGCGAGCGCGCCTGGGAAGACTGGTTGGAATCCGTGCAGCGCGGTTATGACATTCTGCGGGCGTACTGCGACCGGGTTTGTGTGGTGGGATTTTCAACCGGCGGCGCACTGACGTTGATTCACGCCGCCGCCGCGCCGCTCAAGCTAGCGGGAATTGTCGCAATTGCACCGCCAATGAAATTTCGGAACCGCAACATGCGGTTCGTGCCCCTGGTGCATGGCGCAAATCAGATTTTGGAATGGGTTTCCCGCCAGGAAGGCGTGCTGCCATTTCGCCCCACCGATACCGAACATCCGCAAATCAATTATCGCAACATGCCGATCAGAGGTTTGTACGAATTAACGCGGATGGTCACTACCCTCAAAAAAGCGCTGCCTTCGATCGCCTGTCCTACCCTCGTCATTCAAGGCACGGAAGATCATGTGGTGGAACCGGAGGGGGCGGAACTTATCCTGGAAAAGCTCGGCACCACGGATAAACGACTGGCCTGGGTGACCTCGAAACGCCATGGCATCCTGTTCGAGAATGTGGGCGAGACGCATCAGCTGGTGATCGATTTTCTAACGCGTCTCGGCACCACCGCTAGTGAGTTCATGCGCGAAGTTTAGCGGCCCTGACTCCCTAGCCGCAGCCCCTTCAGCGTTTCCGCGCAGTAGAGCGCACCGCCCCCTAATGCGATAAACCAGCACAGGATAGAGACATATCGCCACTCGGGGAGGACGAGCGAGGCGGCAAAGTGACAGACGTAACCGAGCGCTAGCGCGACCAGTCCAAGCTTTCGCTGCTGCAGTGAAGTGGCGCCTTGCGACATACAGAGTACGGCCTTGCGCGAGCAGCGCGGCGTTTTTATTTTCGGGCCTTCAGCTTGAGCTTGCGCAGACGCATTGTCACCTCGCTGTGACATTTATTTTAGGTGTGCTGCGGCGCCCTTAATTTTCGGTCACCGTGCACCGAGTTGGTGGGAGCACTACCCGCTATCACATGCACTTATAGGAGCTAATTCGATGGAGCCGGAATTTTGGCTGAAAAAATGGCAGGCGCAGGAAATTGGTTTTCATCAAACCGAGTTTCATCCACTACTGCTCAACCATTGGCCGGGACTTGGCATCCACCCTGGCCAGCGCGTGCTGGTGCCATTGTGTGGTAAGTCTCACGACCTGCGCTGGCTCGCCGCGACTGGCTATGAAGTGATTGGTTTTGAACTCAGCGAACTAGCGGTGCAAACATTCTTTCGCGAGCAATCGCTCGTGCCGTGCCTCACCGAAAGCGGGCCTTTCGTGCGTTTCAGTGCGCCGAATATCACCCTTTTCTGCGGAGACTTCTTGCAAGTGGATCCTGCCATTTGTGCCCCGTGCGATGCAATTTATGATCGCGCGGCGCTAATCGCGTTAACGCCACCGCAGCGGCCGCGCTATCTGCAAGCTATGCGGAGATTGTGCCAGCCACAGGCCAGGGGCCTGCTCATTACGGTGGAATATCTGGCGGGCGTAGTGAGCGCGCCACCCTTCAGCATGGCGCAGACTGAAGTCAGGCAACTTTATACCGAATGGGCTGATGTGCGAGAACTTGCGCGCTGTGTGAGCGATGTGAAGGGACAGCCTGCGCTTGAAGTGGCCTACTCTTTCGATTTGCGCGGTAGTTGAATCAGCCAGCCGCGCAGTCGCTTAGCTGCCTCCTGCTCGGCGCCTTCGAAGCGCTCGTCAAGTGCGTCGATTGGAATTTGACGATACGTGGTCTGCGCGCGCGTGACGGCTACGACCGCGCGCAGATGCGCCGCCTGTACGGCGACTGGATCCGCCGTGGGAGGAATATCCAGGAGCGGCACCTCCTGCGGGTTCAATGCGCCCAGCCAGCGCCCGAATCCGACCAAACCCGCCACTTTCCCCGGCGTTTGGTCGGCCAGGCACGCGCGACTAATCTCAAAGCTGCGTCCAACCCCGACTAGCACAACGGGCGGCGCGCCGCGTGCCTGCAGGAATTTCAAGCTGGCGGTGATTCGTGCGCAAAAGGCATTCTGCGCATCCACAGGCATGCGCGCCGCGTTGGCCGGCGGCTGCACCGCCATCGTCAACCAGCCGCTCGCAGGGGGTGCCGCGGCGAGCGCGAGGATCAATGGATCTGAAACTGCGCCTTGCACGGCCGGCACCAATAAGACCATGCCCTGTGGTGGCGTCGAGGTTGGCGGTGCCGTTACCAACGCGAGGAAGTGTTGCTCACCGTCTGGCACACTGGCAATCTCGCCGGCCACGCCGAGCTGCTTCAGGGTCTTCGCGATGGCCGCTTCGCGGGGTGTACTGAAAGTCACTGCCGCAGCGCTGGTGGGCGCAACGGACTCAGGCTCCAGCGCCGCCGGTGCCTTTACCGCCGACGTGTCGGCGACGGGTGCGGCAGCGGTTGGCGGGGGCTCGGCAGCACGCAACGGCAACGCGCAAACCACCAGCCACCACACAAGGCTCCACAGAATGATTGGCATGCCGCGTTGCATACGCGGAGATAGCGGCGTCGGCCATGCACAGGTTGAACACGCCGCTGGGCAAGTCAGGGGGGATTCCATTACAGTTCGTGCGAATTTTAAACGCTCAGGTTCGGCCGACATGTTTCCTGCCCTCATCGCGCCCTCCATTCTCGCCGCGGATTTCGCCCGTCTTGGCCAGGAGGTCGATGCCGTGCTCGCCGCTGGCGCAGATTTGATCCACTTCGATGTGATGGATAACCACTATGTGCCGAATCTCACCATTGGGCCCATGGTCTGCACGGCGCTGCGCAAATATGGAATTAAGGCGCCGATCGATGTGCATTTGATGGTTGAGCCAGTGGACCAGTTGATCGGCGACTTTGCGGCAGCCGGCGCCTCTTACATTACATTTCATCCGGAGGCGACGCGTCACCTCGATCGCAGTCTAACCCTGATCCGTGAGGCCGGCTGTAAGGCCGGCCTGGTCTTTAATCCAGGGACCTCACTCGAGGCGCTGCGTTACGTCTTCGACAAAATAGACATGGTACTGCTGATGTCCGTTAACCCAGGCTTCGGCGGGCAATCGTTCATTGCGGGGACTCTCGAGAAGCTACGTGAGGCACGCCATTTGATCGACACGAGCGGTTACGCGATTCGGCTGGAGATTGATGGTGGTGTGAAGCTTGAGAATATCGCTGCGATTGCCGCCGCTGGCGCTGATACCTTTGTGGCAGGTTCAGCGATTTTTAACAGTGCCAATTATGCGACGACCATCACTGAGATGCGGCGCGCAATCGCCGCGGTCCGCAGCGCTTGACGACGGCGCACGCGCGTCTGGTGCTGTTCGATTTGGACGGCACTTTGGTCGACAGCGCACCCGATATCGCGAACGCCGCTAACCAGGCCCTGCGCGACATCGGACGTGCGCCACGGTCCAACGCCGAGATCCGAACTTTTATCGGCAACGGCGCGGCGTGTTTAATTCATCGGTGCTTGTCCGGCGCACGCGAGGCGAAGGCCAATCCCACCTTACATGAGGCGACCTACCGGCGCTTCCAGACCCATTACGCTGCCTGTTTATTGGACCAGACGACGCTTTATCCCGGCGTGCTGGAAACGCTGGAGTGTTTGGCGTCACAGCAGGTGCTACTCGGGTGTGTGACCAATAAGCCTGCGCGATTTACCCAGCCACTACTCGCCGGCCTCGGACTCTCGCGCTACTTCGCGGTGACCGTTTCCGGCGATACGCTGCCCCACAAAAAGCCCGATCCCGCGCCGTTGCTCACGGCCGCGCAACACTGCGCAGTAACGGCCGAGCATACCGTGATGGTGGGCGACTCGCTGGCCGATCTCGCCGCCGCACGCGCCGCCGGGATGCGCATCTTTTGCGTGAGC
>JANOVQ010000678.1:0-4681 GCA_031417495.1 Pseudomonadota bacterium
GCTATTGTCCCCACCTTCACGCGTAACGATATAACGCCGCAGAGTTACCGCTTACGATTGACCGCCATTGTCGAAACAGCCGGGTGTTGCGCTGAACAGGACTGCGGCCGACTGAATTCGCTGGCGGAGTCGAACGGAGCATGTTCGGTCATGACAGCAACTCCGGGCTAAGGTACCGCAAGTAATCGTGGGGTTAGGAGCCATTCGAGCGTCGCGCAACGACCATAGCGAAGTCTCGATGCCGTGACTTTGCACAGGCCGCCCTTTTTCAGCGTGATGGAAAGTTCAGCTGTCCCTGCGATAAGAATCGAAATGAGAGAGCTGAGATAAGGCTCGTGACCGACCAGCATGATGCTTGCTTCAGGGCCCTGGGTCTCGTTGACAAGCTTGAGGAGTTTATGCGGATCGCCGCTGACCTCGAGGTGAGTCGTGAGTTCCAACTTCTCGCGTGCGTCGAAGGCCTCGGCGACGATTTCGGCGGTTTGTCTGGCGCGTACGAATGGGCTGGAGTAAATCGCGTCGAGTGAGAACCCAAGTGCCAGCATGCCCTTTGCGATGCGAGTCATTTTCTTCGCGCCCTTATCGGTGAGCGGGCGTTGACCGTCATCGTCAAACCCAGCGGTGCCGCGCTCGACCGCAATTGCATGCCGAAGAATATAGAGTTCCATGCGAGCTATTCTAGAGCGTCCTTTAGCGACTCGCTGCGTCATCATTCCTAGACTGTCCGAATCCGCTTGCGCACTTCCTGTGCCGCTTGCGGGGCGACAGCCTTTTGCGCCAAATCAAGGGGGGCTCACATCACACCATCGGCTCCACTCGGGACCGCCGGTCCGCCGGCGTCAGCATCGCAATCCGTCGCATTTTCACTGTTCGCGGAGTTCGGTTAGCGCCTATCAACTAATTCCGAAATCGCGGACCGATTAAATCCGGATTACGTAACTTGGAAATCTCGGGCTTTAAGTGTACTGGCGAACAGAGCGTTTGGGCCCCAAAGGGAATAGTAGGATCCGGTGGATGGCGAATCGCTTTAACTTTGCGATTTGATTCTTTAACTGATGCGAGGAACGGGAGTATCGAACATGCGCCTAGGCGACCAGCAGTCTAGTGGCAACGTCGAAGATCGACGGGGAATAGGGTTGGTCGGAGGCGGGCTGGGGGTTGGTGGAATCGTGATCGCTCTCATCGGCTACTTTCTCGGCTTCGATCCGAGTGCGTTAATGAATGTGGCCGAGCAGGTCGTCCCAGATCGCGAAACGCGCGAAGCCCCCACAGGTGCGCCGGTGGATGAGATGGGGCAGTTCGTCTCCAAAATCCTCGGCAGCACCGAGACTGTCTGGGGCAAAATCTTTCAGCAGTCCAAAGGCCAGTACAGCCCCCCGACGCTGGTTCTCTATGAGGGACAAGTGCGCTCGGCGTGCGGTGTGGGGCAATCCGCCAGTGGACCCTTCTATTGCGCTGGCGACGAGAAGCTCTACCTCGACCTCGCGTTCTTCCGCGATCTCCAAACGCGGTTCGGTGCCCCGGGCGATTTCGCCGAGGCCTATGTAATCGCGCATGAAGTGGGCCACCACGTGCAGAAGCTGACCGGAACCCTCCAGCAGATGGAGGGGGCGCGCGGACGCGTTTCCCAGACTGAAAACAATCAGATTTCCGTGCGAATGGAGTTGCAGGCCGATTGCTACGCAGGAGTGTGGGGGCACCACGCGGAGACCATGAATCAGTTGGACTCCGGTGACATCGCCGAAGCGCTTAATGCCGCGACGGCGATTGGAGACGACCGCCTGCAGAAGCAAACGCAGGGCCGTGTCGTGCCCGAGTCGTTCACCCATGGCTCATCGGAGCAGCGCCTGCGTTGGTTCAAACGGGGCATGGCCTCTGGCCACCCGAAGGACTGCGACACGTTCTCGGCCAGCGCGCTTTGAAGATTACTCAGTCCAAAGCTCGTTCCAATGCTGAATTCCTTTTACTTTTGCGCGACACCATTTCTTCGCGCTGCTTGTTCACGAGGAACTCTGACCAATGCGGGATCATCCTGCTGGTGAGGTCGCTCATGGAGTTGCCTTTGAACGTCGGATGCCGACACTGGCCGAAGCGAGGAATCGACAACCAAACTTGCGGCTCGCGGAAACGCCCCACGGGCGCAGCTCATCAGCATTGAGTGCAGTCTCTATATGACCGTCCTGCTTTGGCTCGCCGCTGTTATTCTCGTTCTGATTGCCATTGCCGGCGTGATTTTCCCCGGGTTGCCCGGCCTTTCGATTTCGGCGCGGCTGTTTTCCTTTAGTCTCATGTCCCGGTAGTACTCGTTCGCTACATTGCGGAGAGTCGTCTTCCCCCAGTAATAGCTCGAACTGGCTTACGACCTAGTTCGATATATCTTCGAATCAAGCAAGGAGATTCTCGACCGGTAAAGCTGGGTCCGCGCGCGATCGGATTTTTAGAAACCGAAATCGACGCGTGGATTGCAGAACGCGGACAGGCGAGAGTGAAGGAATATAATTTCTGGGTGAGGAATTTTACCAAACATGTCCAGCGTGGCGGTGACGGTAGACTTGACGGTAACTCTTGGTGCCAAAAGTTGCCCATTATTCGGTGCAACAAGACCTTAGGTTGCGGATGGGTTGCCCTCATCCGAGCCCGAAGAACTCGGATATGCAATTCGCTGGCTGCTGTCGGATGAAGCCTCGTTCGTGACCGGATCGGTGATGGCGGTGGATGGCGGCAGCACCTCGATCTGAAGGGCTGTCGAAGCGTTGCCCCTACAACGCCGATTCGCATTCATCCGCCAGCACGAATCGAAGCGAAAAGCGCTCCAGGAACCGTTCTTCATCCGCTCCGATGATCGCCGCCGTTTTCGCTTCGGTGGGACACGCCATCCCGCGATGGAACTCGGCCTCGTCTTCGAACCAGATTTCCGTGACCACGTCTCACGGCAGTTCGGCACCCTCCGCGTAGCGCTCGTTGCCGTACGGTGTCATGTAATTGCGCACGTAGCGCCGGAGGTTCGGCACCTACCGGACGGTAAGAGGTGCGTGCGTGCTTTCGTAATGGGCCTTGAACTGCTCCAGCGTCAGCCCCGCCTTTTTCTTGCCTAAAACGATAGCCTTGAACATGTGCCCCCGATCAATAGCCGGAAATGAAAACAGCTCTTTCGTCCGTACCCCGCGACCGGTACCATCCTGGCAGCGCCGGTCCGATCCGCGCGGCGCGTACCCGACACTATCTTTCATGGACCCTGCCCTTGTGATGCAGAGTTTCAAATCCCTATTGGCGGATGTCCGCGCCTGCATGCGCTGCGCGAAACATTTCCCGGCCGGTCCGCGTCCGGTGGTGCAGGCATCGCCTTCCGCACGCATTTGGACAATCCGGACGTCGTTCAAGACAGGAAGCCGGCACCAATGGCAAATGCAACGGCGCCGGACCATCCGGCGCGCATGGCACTCGATATGCTCGATTTTCTCGCCCAGATGGAAAAACTGATACTGGAAAAGAACCGGGTAAGAGGCAATGAAGTCGCTATGGCCCGTGCGCACGTCAGTGCCCATAGTTCAATGCCGCATCATTGTTGATTTGGAGGGCGGGCAGTATTCGCGCAGACCAATCGATGGCGCACTACAACGTGCGTGAATACCGATGAGCTCTGCTCACCCTGCTGCGGCAGGCGCTGCACGATCTTCGCTCCCATGCGCGCCACTGATCGCATGGATCACTCAGGAATGCAGCCAGCGGCGCGCCAGTCGGGCGGTTATTCGTTGAGGCGCTCCGCACGCACCAGTGCGGCATCGCGCACTGCGGCGGCTGCAGCTTTGTCGCTAGCCAGTGTCGCGTCGGCGGCGCTGTTGCATGCATCTTCCTCGGCGCCATCGAGAGCGTCGCATTTCTCTTTTGCGATGTTATGACGGCCTTCGGCTTCCGCGATCGCGACATCGAAATCCGCTTTTGCTTTCTTGTTCATTGCCTCGGCTTGCGCGTCGGTGAGTTTTTCGCGAGCGTTCTCATCGGTCTTCGCGTAGTCCTGCGCGGCCTCGTTGACCTTTGCGTTTTCCTTTCGTTCGGTCTTGATCGCGTCCTGGCGAGCCTCGCCGACGTCCTCCGATGCTTCTTCTCTTGCCTGGTTCACATCCTTGGCCGTTTGGTTCGCTGATTTATCGCAACCTGCCAGCATCAGAGTGATGATTACCACTATCGGTATCAATTGAAATTTCATGAGTCATACTCCGGGTGAGGTGCGCACACTGATAGACGGCTATCGCCGCTTGTCGATGGCGCGGATATCATGCTCGGCTGACTGGCCCGAAGCGGCTGTCATCAGGCCGATTCCGGTTGAACTCATTTGTGCTCGTTGGCCTCCTCCTGGATTTCCTTACCAGCCTTTTTGGTGTCCTTGCCGATTCCCTCGACAGTATTGCAGGCGGTAACCCCGAGCATGAATGCAACAAGGAAGGCGAGAACTACACTCTTACGGTAGTTGAATTTCATGGGTCTCTCCTAATTTGTGTAAATCTGTTCGAAACCCTGATCGGGCCTTTTACTACGTCGGCGGCTTGAATCAGAGATTCCGGCGTCGATCTTATAACGCGAGTGCCATGGAGTCTGTGCGTTGCCATACATACATCGCCATGTACTGCCCTGCGCAGCTCGAACTGAAAGCGACGCCGCTTTGTAAGTCGCGGGTACAGCC
>JANOVQ010000679.1:0-2076 GCA_031417495.1 Pseudomonadota bacterium
ACTCGTGGGTGGCTTTCAGCGCCCCCGAGGTTAGATCCCATTGTTCGTAATTGAGATTGCCGTTATCGCCGTTCAGGAAATTGAAATCAGGGTTCGCCGCCGTACCGCCGCCTGGCCCATGAATTGCTTCGCCGATAGCCCCCGAAGTTGGCACCGTGCCGCCATTGTCATTACCGATCGTGTTGGTATTGATGTCCTGGGTTCGTACCTGCACGCCATAGGAGAGCGTCGTATCGAAATTAAGGACCACACCGTTACCATAATCCCAGCGATAGGCAAATGCCCCTGGTGCGCATAACAGGGCACTCAACCCTACCGTGAGCGCAACGGCGAGGCCTGGAGCGCCTTTGACGAACTTGCGATTGCCGTGATTTGTCATGTGGTTCTCTCCTTAGCGACTGCCGACGCGACGCAGTTCGTTGGCATCAAACTTCTTAGGGTCAACGCGGCCTTCTTTACCCGCCAGCCAATCGACTTTCCCCTCCTGTGGCATGTTGTCCACCATGTAACGGCCGACATTCAAATCGTAACTGGTATAGCCCTGGTATACGCAGGCGCCAATCTCCCAGGCGGTGTACGGATAGGATTCCATCACACGCCAGATCTTGCCTTCAGCGTCGTACAAATCTGCCTGCAGCATGGCCCAGGTGTCTTCATCGATATAGAAATCCCGCTTTGGGAAGAGGTGACGCATGCCGGGCTTGACCGTCGCCTCCACCTTCCACACCCGGTGCAGCTCGTAGCGCACGAGATCGCGCTGCGGATAATCGGGGCCGAAGATGTCTTTGAATTTACGGCTGGTGTCATTGAATTTGTAAGTGTTGTACGGCACATAAAGTTCTTGCTTGCCAATGAGCTTGAAGTCGTAGCGATCTAACGCGCCCGAATACATCGGATACTGATCGACCATCAGTAAGTTGTCGTAGCCGGGCACCGGGTTATCGTAGGCAAAGGTCGGCGAGCGACGGACTCGACGTTGGCCTGGAAAATACAGCCATGCCTCGTTGGACTTATTCAGGAAGTAGTGCAGCAGGATCAACTCACCCACGCGCGCCGCCGGTGCCACCACTTCATTCAGCAGCTTGTATTCAATGCCGCCGCTCTCGGAAAGCAGCTTCGCGTTCTCGTTGCCGAACGGCGTCAAGGTCCATTGATTCTGCACCAACGGCACAAAAGCGCGGCCGCTTGCTTCGGAAAAAATCGTCGCATAGGTTTCGATCCGACCGCCACCGCTCCAGCGTAATTTGTGATTCCATACCGCCTCGGCACCGGATTGGGGAAGCGGGAACGGGACACCGGCGGGCACGGCTTCCTGGATTGAGGAACCGTCACTGGCCATCTGCGCGCTGGTCGCGTTCTGCCTGGTGCGCTCATACACGACCTCGGGATAGCCGCAATTGCGGTGGGTCGGGTACACGTCCATGCGATACCCTTTGAGCTGGTTCATCAAGGCCACCTGACCAGCGGACATTTGAGTCTGATGCTCAGCCATGTTGCTGGCATCGATCGAGTACAGCGGCTGCTCCGCTGCGTACGGATCCGGGCGCGGCTGCCCCACTGCCCAGCCCGCTGGCATCGCCATTTCACCGCCTGTCCACGCAGGAATGGTACCGGCGGCGTTCGCCGCTTTCTCCGCACCTACCGGTGTGAGTTCGGCGCCGAGTCTTGCTGCCTCCTCGGCGGACACTGCCGCCCACACCAGGCTCTGCGGTAACAGGCACAGCGCACTCGCGCCGATTATCACTCGCCACCGTGGACTAAAAATCTTGCTCATGAAATTCCCCCTGCTCCCTAAAACGTTTTTATGTGTCGCCGCCATCGCTAATGCGCAGCGTAATCAATCGTAATCCCCTTCGCCGCCAGATCCGCCAGCACTTGGGCGCGCACCTTCATGATGCTGGCCGGACGGACTGCACGATAGCCAGCGACTTCCGTGGCGGTATAGGGTATGAAATCTTGCGCTAAAACTTCGGCGCTATAGTGGACGAGAATCCAATTGAGAATCTCCGCTACTTCCGCGTCGCTCAAAGGCGAGTAAACAATCCCCGGTACCTGCGCCAGAAATTCCCGCCCGCG
>JANOVQ010000680.1:0-3226 GCA_031417495.1 Pseudomonadota bacterium
GCAGCGCATTTAGGAGGGCGCTTCGCGCTTCCGTGATTTCCGCGCGGGGGTCCGACTACTGGCGCGGGCGGTCAGCCACGCCTGAAGATCGTTCGCAAATGCCGCCGGCGCCTTGCGACCGAACGTGACTGCAACGCTGGCGAGTGTCTCCCCCGCAAGCGTCTCGCGCATGGCGTTCTCCGCGCGCAACATCGCCGCGTGAATGGCGCACACACCGGCCGTCGCCCAAGTGGGCGGCTTGCCCCTGAACACCGCGCAACGACCGCGGATCTGCTGACAGTCGAAAAGGGGCTTGTCCCCGTCGATTGCATCGACGATTTCCAGGAAATTTATCTTCCCTGGCGACTTCGCGAGCCGATAGCCGCCGCGCACTCCGCCGCTCGCGGCAACGATTCCCGCTTTCTCAAGCTTAGGAAATATTTTCGCGAGGAAGCTCTGCGATATCCCTTGCAGCTCAGCCAGATCGCGACTGCTCAGCGGGGTATCGCCCGCGACGACCAACCACAAGAGGCAATGGATACCGTATTCAACACCTGCAGTGAGTTGCGCCATAACGCGGACTATAGTACTCCGCGTTATAAGCTGCAATGCTTAAACGAGGATTTTATTAGTCCGCGTTGAATTGCAATGGCTGCTTTTTAAATACCGAAAGCTTTGGTGCACGTCTCGATCGAACGCCGGTGCTAGCCAAATCGTCAACGTGCATGCGGGCGTTAACGGTTTAGCGCAACGGACTTCGCGCCTAGTTCGACATCACCGCAGATTCACGCAATGACCAGTCTTTTTTTGACGTCGGCCACGCGTTCGAAATGCCGGGTCTCTTCCCGGCCATTCAACCGCAAGAGTTGCGCGACGTCCGCGTTAGGTTCCGCGTCCGCCCATTGCTGGTACTGCAGATCGCCATCGACTTCGGCTTGTTGGAGCATGCTGAGCAATTCTCCATTGGCGGGCACTGCGTCAAGCGCGAACGGGTTGAAAGGGTTTTCTTCGTTAGTGGGCAAATCAAACGTGCCACCCTTCAGTTTTATCGCCTTTAGCAGGCGATGCGCGTGGCCGCGTTCTTCAGCGCCATTGCGCAACAGGAGGGCTTTAGATTCCTCGTCTGCTACCCCACGCGCAAGGACTTCGTAGAAAACTTCACCATAGGTTTCGATCATCGCCAATACCTTCATATCGTCGATTGACAGCACCGCGCGGCCTTTGAGGTAATCCAGGGCTGCAAAAGCATCGGTAGGACAGCCGGGGGGTAAGGTGGCCATAAAAATCTCCTGACTTGGGCGGTTAGGTACGCGCGACCCTAACCGAGAATCCCGCGGCTGACAATGGAAGGTGCGCTGCCCGCGCGGCGGGATCAGACGGTTGCTGTACGCACATTTCAGTAGACCAGAGCGCCGCAGGGATCGCATACTCAGCCATGGCTGCGCACTGTCCGACGGACCGTGCACCTGCAGAATTCGCGTGGCCTCACCTAATCCGATCAAAATTACAGGAGCCTGCCGAATGAAATTCGGAAAACTCGGCGTTTTCACTTTTACCGACGCGCTGAACGCGTCACAGCTGGCGGACCTCGCGACCAGGGTCGAGGGACTCGGCTACTCCACGTTGTGGTACCCGGAAGCGTTCAACTACGAAACCTTCGCGGTTGGCGGCTACCTGCTCGGCCACAGCAAGAAACTGAGCGTCGCGAGCGGCATCGCCAACATCTACGCACGTGATCCGGCAGCCTCTGCGATGGGTCACAACAGCTTGAATGCGCTCTACGGCGGGCGCTTTGTGCTCGGCCTCGGTGTCTCGCACGCGCCCTTGGTTTCCGATCTGCGCGGCCACCAATATAAGCAGCCGGTGGCCACCATGCGCACCTATCTCGATCAGATGGACAAAGCCTGGGCGGCGATGAACAGCACGCCAAAGGTCAAACAAGTCGTGCTCGCAGCGCTCGGCCCGAATATGTCCAAGCTCTCCGCAGAACGCACCTTGGGCGCGTTTCCGTACAACATCACGCCGGATCAGGTCGCCCTCTCGCGAGCGGCGATGGGCCCGAATTCCGCCGTGATTTGCGAGCAAAAAGTTTTGCTCTGCAGCGATCCCGTACTCGCCCGCAAAACTGCCCGCGCGTCGTTAGCCCCCTACATGCCCCTCCCGAACTATTTCCAAAACTGGTTCCGGCTCGGCTTCAACGAGGGAGATTTGAAAGAGGGCGGTAGCGATCGACTGATGGATGCCATGGTGCTGTGGGGTGACGCAGGGCAAATTAAGGCTAAGCTAAAAGTGTATTTCGAGCGTGGTGCGGACCAGGTGGTCATTCAGCCTATTCGCGCCGACGGCGCCCCCGGCCCGGACTGGGCTGCCCTCGAAGCCTTGGCCTCACTCGCCTAAAGGAGCGCTAGCGCATGAGCACCGCCATCCGACCGTTTAAATTCAATGTCCCGGCCGCTGAACTCGACGATCTCAAAAAGCGCTTGGCGCTCACGCGCTGGCCTGAGCGCGAGACGCCAACAGATTGGAGCCAGGGGATCCCGCTCGCCTACATGCGTGAGGTCTGCGAATACTGGCGTACCCAATACGATTGGCGCCGGTGTGAGGCGGTGCTCAATAGTTTTCCGCAGTTCATGACCGAGCTCGATGGGCTCGACTTTCAGTTCCTGCATGTGCGATCAAAGCATCCCGAGGCCACGCCACTCATCATGACCCACGGCTGGCCAGGTTCAGTGGTGGAGTTCCTGAAAGTGGTCGGACCCTTAACCGATCCGGTTGCCCATGGCGGTGATGCGCGCGATGCGTTTCATCTGGTGTGTCCGTCCCTCCCCGGCTTTGGCTTCTCCGGCAAACCGACTGCGCCCGGCTGGACCTTGGATCGCATCGGCCGCGCCTGGGGCACCCTGATGGCGCGCCTGGGTTATGACCGCTACTACGCGCAAGGCGGCGACTGGGGCGCGGTGGTCACCATGAGCATCGGCATGACGGAGACCGTGCACTGCGCGGGCATCCATACCAACATGCCACTGGTCGATCTCACGCCAGAGATGATCGCCAACGCCACGGAGTTTGAACAAAGCGCGCTGGGCGGCTTCCAGCATTACTGGGACGCGGAATCGGGGTACTCCAAGGAACAGAGCACTCGCCCACAAACCGTCGGATATTCGCTGGTGGATTCACCGGTGGGTCAGGCGGCCTGGATCCTGGAGAAATTCTGGGCGTGGAGCGATTGTCAGGGTCATCCCGAGAA
>JANOVQ010000681.1:0-22740 GCA_031417495.1 Pseudomonadota bacterium
CGATCAGCGCCGAAGACACCGCAGAGGTTCTGCGTAACGCCTCCAAGGTTATTCTCGTTCCTGGCTACGGCATGGCGGTCGCGCAAGCGCAACACACGGTCTTCGAGATCACGAAGCTGTTACGCGAGCGTGCGGTGGACGTGCATTTCGCGATTCATCCGGTCGCTGGCCGCATGCCCGGACACATGAATGTGTTACTGGCCGAAGCCAAAGTCCCGTACGACATCGTGGCCGAGATGGACGAAATCAATCACGAATTCCCGGCCACCGATGTGGTGATGGTGATCGGCGCGAACGACATTGTGAACCCCGCTGCGCAGGAAGACCCCGGGAGCCCAATCGCCGGCATGCCGGTGCTCGAAGTCTGGAAAGCGAAGATGACGATTGTCATGAAACGCTCGATGGCTTCGGGTTACGCGGGCGTCGATAATCCACTCTTCTACAAGGAGAACAACCGCATGTTGTTCGGCGACGCGAAGAAGATGCTGGAAGAGGTGTTAACCGCTTTGCGCGCGGGCTGAAAAAGCAAGTTACTGCGGAGCGCGCGAGGCACCCCGGCACCCCGATCCCGTCATCCCGGAAAATGCGGAGCATTTATCCGGGAACCATTCTCAACGTTAAGCACCCATGGATCCCGGCCCTTCGCCCGGGATGACGGAGTTCATCGACATGCCGCGTTTTCTCAGTGAATTCCGCGTTCTCCGTGGCCAATCTTCTGCTGTTGAATTCGCGGCTTTAATGCGCTCGCGTTCAATGCATACTCGCCGCTTCCGCGCCCAAGCCGGTTTGCGAGCGCACGTATTGTGCGCCGAAGGCCGCGCGTTCTGTGGCTGCTTGCGGGCTGTGATCAGTGAGCGAGCCCAGAATGCTGCCGGCGAAGGAAGCGATTAGCGCGAACAGCGCGGGATATTTGTACGGGAAAAGCGGCGTCGCGTGGCCCAACACCTCCACCCATACGGTGGGTCCGAACACAATCCCGCCGACTGCCACGAGCAGTCCAAGGCAACCGCCGAGCAGGGCGCCGCGGGTGGTGAGATTCCGCCAGTACATCGCAAGGAAGAGCAGGGGGAAGTTCACGCTGGCGCCGATGGTAAAGGCGAGCAACACCATGTAGGCCACATTCTGATCTTCGAAGGCCAGACCCAACGCGACCGCGATGGCGCCTAAGCCCAGCGCCGAGATCTTGGACACACGCACCACGTCGCGCTCGCTGGCGTGTGGTCGAAAGACGTTGGCATAGAGATCGTGCGAAATCGCCGAGGCACCGGACAAGGTGAGGCCCGAGACCACGGCCAGAATCGTCGCAAAGCACACCGCCGAAATAAATCCCAGGAAGGCATCCCCGCCCACTGCGTGCGAGAGATGAATCGCGGCCATATTGGCGCCGCCAATCACCTTATTGGTGGCCGGGTCGAAATAGCCCGCATCGCGCGTGACTAACGCCACGGCGCCGAAGCCGAGGATAAAAATCAGCAGGTAGAAGTAGCCGATAAAACCGGTGGCATAGAGCACGGAGCGACGCGCCTCGGCGGCATTCGGCACCGTGAAGAAGCGCATCAGGATATGCGGCAGGCCGGCGGTGCCCAAGATCAGGGTGGAGCCTAAGGAAATAATCGAAATCGGATCGTGTACCAGCTGCCCGGGGTCGAGCATTCTCGCGCCGAGCTGATGATTAGCGGTCGCCGCACGCAACAAGTGATCGAACGAAAAATCGAATTGCCGATACACCATCCAGGCCAATACACTGCCGCCGACCAACAGCAAAGACGCCTTGATGATCTGCACCCAGGTGGTCGCGATCATGCCGCCGAAGCTCACATACAGCACCATCAGTATGCCAACTGTGCAAACTGCGTACTCGTAGCGCAAATGAAACAGCACTTCGATGAGCTTGCCTGCGCCGACCATTTGCGCAATTAAATAGAGCACCACCGCGCACAGCGAGCCGGTGGCCGCGAGGCAGCGCATCGGCGTCGCGCGCAGACGAATCGAAACCGCATCGGCGAAAGTGAACTTGCCGAGATTTTTCAAGCGCTCGGAGAGCAAGAAAAGCACGAGGGGCCAGCCGGCGACCCCGCCCACCACATAGATCAAGCCATCGAATCCGAAATCGAAAATAAGTGCCGAAATGCCGAGGAAAGTCGCCGCGGACATAAAGTCTCCGGCGATCGCGAGGCCGTTCTGAAAGCCCGTGATGCGCCCGCCCGCAGCGTAGAAATCCTTGGTGGTACGGGTTCTGCGCGCGGCCCACAAGGTTACCACTAGTGTCACGGCGACAAAGCACAGGAACATCGTCACCGCAATTCGATTCAAACCCGGTGCAGTGGCGGCGAGGGCGACGCCCGGAAGCAGACTCAAAACGAGCAGGAGCAGCCTAGCGCAGGGAGTTTTTGGTGGCTTCATCCAGGAGTTCTTGGTTAAGGGGATCAAATTCGTGATTGGCCCGCCACACGTAGAGGCCAGTTAGCAGGATGGAGAGCGCAATCATGCCCAGTCCATAGGCGATTCCAACGGTGACCACAGTGCCCGGAGTCAGCGCGATCGCGAACAGGGCAGGTCGCCACGCGATGATCAGAATAAAAATGTAGTAGCACGTCAGCACCACGGCAGCCATGCGCCATGCGAAGCGGCTGCGCGCGCGCTGGAGCGCATGAAAGCGCGGGTCACGGTCGATAATTGAGCTGAGGTCTGGCATGGCCTGTCAGCGTGCACGCGGAGCGCCGTGTTGGCGAACCGCTTCCACTTTAGTGTTGAGCTGCACTCTCCGCACCGAGTCCAGTCTGCGAACGCACGAACTGATCATTAAACGCTGCGCGTTCTGTTTGCGCACGCGGGCTGTGGTCCAGCAGCGACACCACAATCATTGTCACGAAGGAGATGGTCACGGAGAACAACGCTGGATACTTGTAAGGAAAGATCGGTGCCGGGTTACCCAGAATCTCCTGCCAGATGGTGGGGCCGAGCACCAACAGGATCACTGCCGTCGCGAGACCGAGCCAGCCACCCGTCACGACACCGGTGGTCGTTAGATTCCGCCAGTACATCGACAAAATAAGGATCGGAAAGAACACGGTCGAACTGACCGTGAACGGCAGCACGATCATGTAAGCGATGTTTTGACCTTTAAATGCCATGCCGAGGACGACCCCAAGAACTCCAAGGAGCAGCGCCGCAATGCGCGAGACCTTGACCACTTCTGTATCGGTCGCCTGACCATGCCGGAAGACATTCGCATACAGGTCGTGCGAGATAGCCGACGCGCCGGCAATCGTCAGGCCCGCCACCACCGCGACGATGGTCGCGAAGGCCACCGCCGAAATGAAGCCCAGCAATAGATCGCCGCCCATCGCCATCGCGAGGTGGATGGCCGCCATATTGGCCCCGCCGATGATGGCACCCGTGGCATCGAGAAACTGCGGGTCCTTCATCACGAAGGCCACTGCGCCATAGCCGATGATGAAGGTGAGCAAGTAGAAGTAACCGATGAAGCTTGCGGCGTAGAACACCGATTTGCGCGCTTCCCTGGCATCCGGCACCGTGAAGAAGCGCATCAGCACATGCGGCATCGAGGCGCCGCCCAGCAGCAGCATCACCCCGCAGGAGATCGCCGAAACCGGATCCGGCAGCATGCCGCCCGGCTGCATCACCTTGCTGCCGCCTGGATAATTGGTGACGGCCGCGCTGTATAGCCCTTCCAGTGACCAGTGAAACCGCTGCAGCACCAACCCGCAGACGAGCGTGGCGCCCGCCAGCAGCAACACTGCCTTGATGAGTTGCACATAGGTGGTTGCGAGCATGCCGCCGAACGCGACATAGAGCACGATCAGCACGCCGATCACGAGTTGTGCGGTTTCGTACTTGATGCCGAACAGGTTCGAAATGAGGGTTCCCGCACCCACCATTTGCACAATGATGTAACCGACCACGAAGGCGAGGCTAGCGGAGGCGATTAGGCTGCGCACCGGCGCGCGTGCCAGCCGCAAGGTCACAATGTCCGCGATGGTGAATTTGCCCAGGTTTCGCAGTCGCTCCGCGATCAGCAGCATCATCAACGGCCAGGCGCCGAACGGGACTACTGAGTAAATGAGGCCGTCGAAGCCGGTGGTATAAATCAGGGCGGCGATGCCCATCAAGGCGGCCGATGAGGCCCAGTCCCCCGTGATCGCCAGCCCATTCTTGAAGCCTGAGATGCTGCCGCCGGCGGCGAGGAAGTCCTTGGTCGATTTCGTACGTCCGGCCGCCCAGTAGGTGATGCCCAAACTCATCGCGACGAAGACGAGAAACATCATGATCGCGTTCACATTCGTCGGCGGGGAAACCGCGGCCTGCGCGAACGCGAGGCCAGGCATGAGCGCGGCCAGAACGGCCGCCATGCGCGCAGACGATTTCTTCATGAATTTCCTCCAGTGGCACGGAGCGCGTCCCGCACGATGGTATTTTTCAGCACTTCGAATTCGCCATTGGCGCGATAGATGTAGATCCCGACCAGCGCGATATACAACAGGGTTTGCAGGATACCGATGACAATCCCCCAGGTGGTAGTGTAGCCCGCTGCCAGCGGTTCGCCCCACAGCCGCGCGAAACCGAACCGCGGGTAGAACGCGGTGGCGAGGATGTACCAGGCTTCATTAGCGAGCAGGATCGCGAGCAGCAAAAACGTAAAGTGGCGACGCTTGCGCTCCAGTGCGTGAAAGCGCGGGTCGGCCTGAATATGGCGGTAGACGTTCTGCATCATTAACCCCAGAGCTTCTGTGAAGCCAGGCGTGCACCCTCGGCCAGCGCCTCGAATTTTTTCCACACCACGCTCGCGGCGACCATCTCCCAGCCGGCGAAGGTGCCAAAGCCGCAATCTGCGCCGCCAATCACGCGCTCTTTGTCGCCGACCGCGGCCACCGCTTCGAGCAGGCGATTGCAGATCACTTGTGGATGTTCGATGTAGTTGACGGTGGAATCGATCACCCCGGGAATGAGGATCTTATCTTGCGGCAGGGGATGTTTTTTCAGCGCCGCATATTCGTGCTGATGGCGCGGGTTCGCGAACTCAATGGACAAGGCCCCTACATTCGCGCGGTTGATGATCGGCAGGATATCCGTCAGGGGCACATCGCAGTCGTGCGGGCCGTCGTAATTGCCCCAGCACACGTGCAGCCGAATACGCTCGGCCGGAATGTTGACGCAGGCGTCATTGATCGCGGCAATGTGCAGCGCCACTGCCTCTTGAAATTCTTTCAACGTGCTGTGCTGAAACATGCCATGCCGCTCCATCGCGAGATCGGGGCAATCGAGCTGTAGCACATAGCCGCGCTGATGAATGAGTTCGTATTCTTTCTGCAGCTCACGCGCCACGGCGTGCACATAGGACGCATGTGAATCGTAAAATCCGCCATTGCGCATGGTCGTGCACACGATGCCCGGCGAGGCGGCGGTCATGAAGGGCTCGACTACCTTGCCGGGATGGGCGCGCAGGGCTTCGTCAAAAAGATCACATTCGCTGATCGCAGGCTGGAGGTCCTTATAGCGAACTTCTGCAGTGGCGGCGGGCGCATCGAAGACCTTCGACATCACCATGCCGCGATCCATCCAGATCTGTCGAAAGTCGGGATAGTGGGAGAAATCCGTAAAGGGCTCGCGTTCGCTCACGCCGCCGAAGCCCTCCAGGCGCTGACCCACATAGGTTTGGAAGCCAACCCGGGGTTGTTCGCCGTCATTGATGATGTCGAGTCCACAGGCGAGCTGTTGCGCGACTACATGCTGCACGCCCTCACGTGCCAGGCGCGCCAATTCCGCGCGGTCGATGGGGCGCTTGTCTTCGTCAGCGATTAGAAGGTCGGACAAGGCACGGGCGCGTGGCAGGCTGCCGACATGCGTGGTCAGGATACGCGTTTCACTTCGTTTCATGGCTCTCCCCTGTGGGTCTTGGCCTTGGCTAGGCGCCGTGGCGGCGCTCTTCTGGCGCACCCCGCTGGGTGGGGAGGCAACTGGCTCGGTAGTGTACACGCTCCGGTCGACGCTGCGCCCAGCCGATAAAGATTCGGCGGCGAGCGACGCTAACCCGAGTTCGAAGATAGCGAGTCGCGCGCCACCTTAGGCTCGATCAATGAAGAGGAGCAAATTTTAATGGCAAGCATACTTGCAGTAGACGATTCCGCCTCGATGCGCCAAATGGTGTCGTATACGTTGAAAGGTGCGGGCTACGAGGTCATCGAGGCGGTGGATGGCCAGGACGCCCTGGGCAAGGCCAAAAGCCGGGTGGCGGATGTCGTGCTAACCGACGTCAACATGCCCAACATGGATGGCATCGAACTCATCCGCCAGCTGCGCCAGCTGCCCGGGTACAAATTCACGCCCATGCTGCTGCTGACCACTGAGTCCGGTAGCGACAAGAAGGCCGAGGGCAAGGCTGCCGGCGCCACCGGTTGGCTGGTCAAGCCGTTTAATCCGGACCAACTACTGGCCACCTTGAAGAAAGTGATTTCCTGAGGGGCGGCAACCTGACGGCGCTTGCTGCACCTTCCTGCCGTCGTTGCGCGAACGCGCAGCAATTCATCAGAAAAGTCGCGCATAGCGCACCGTTAGACCTGAGCACTAAGCTATGACTGTCGATATCAGCCAGTTTCACCAGATCTTCTTCGAAGAATCCTTCGAAGGGCTGGAGGTTATGGAAACGGGCCTGCTCAACTTAGGCGTAGGGGAACCGGATCTCGAAGCGATCAACACCATTTTTCGTGCCGCGCATTCCATTAAGGGCGGCAGCGCGACTTTCGGCTTCGGCGCTATTAGTCACTTTACCCATGTCCAGGAAACACTCTTGGACGAGATGCGCAGCGGCAAACGGTTAGTGGCGCATTCCGTGGTAGATGTCCTCCTGCGCGGCGTTGATGGGCTGCGCGCAATGCTCAGTGCGGCGCGCGATGGTGGCAGGGTCGAGGAGGCGGTGATCGCGGAGATTCGCCGTGAGCTGGAGGCGCTGCAGAAGGGCAATGGACCAGCAGAGACTGGCGGCGCGCTAGCCCCAGCCGCGAATACGCCAAGGCCAGTCGCGAGAACGTCGGCGCCCTTAGCGGACTGGCAGCTAAGCTTCCTGCCCCACGCGCACTTGTTTGGTACCGGCAATGATCCGGTGCGTATCCTGCGTGAGCTGGGCACACTCGCCACCTGCACGGCGACGGTCGATTTGAATCGCCTCCCAGATCTCGAGACGTTCGATCCCGAGAGTTGCTACCTCGCATGGAGCCTGCGTGTCGCAGGCAGCGCTGAGGAAGCCAAGCTACGTGAAATCTTCGAATGGGTCGACCAGGATGCGGAGATCACCTTCGCCCGCGTGAGCGAACCTGCCACCATGCCCGGGTTTGTCAAGCTGCCGCAGGCCGTGGTGGAAGCGAACGGCGCGGGAACAGTCGCAGAGCCGGCTGCTGCTCACATCGCCGCACGCCAAACCGCGCCACCGCCTGCCGCGAACGCCTCGATTCGGGTGGATATCGACAAAGTCGATGCCTTAATCAATATGGTGGGCGAGCTAGTGATCACCCAATCCATGCTGAGCCAGTTCTCCGGAGAATTCGACTTAGGGGCACTTGAAAAACTCCGCGAGGGGTTGCTTCAACTCGAGCGCAACACCCGCGAGCTGCAGGAAAGCGTGATGAGTATTCGGATGATGCCGATTGGCGTGTCGTTCAATCGCTTTCCGCGCCTGGTGCGCGATCTTTCGGCTAAGTTGAACAAGCAAGTTGAGCTAAAACTCTCCGGCGAACACACTGAACTCGACAAAACCGTGCTCGAGAAAATAGGCGATCCCCTGGTCCATCTAGTGCGCAACGCGCTCGATCACGGCATCGAATTGCCGGCGACGCGGCTCGCGAATGGCAAGCCCGCGCTTGGCACACTCGAATTAAGGGCCTATCACGAAGGCGGCAACATCGTGATTGAGATTATCGATGATGGTGCCGGCCTCAACAGCGCCAGAATTCTTGCCACGGCGCGTGATCGGGCAATTGTCGGAGCCGACGAAATGCTCACTCCAGAGCAGATTCATGAATTGATCTTTGCGCCCGGCTTTTCCACAGCCGACATCGTCAGCGATGTCTCAGGGCGTGGCGTCGGCATGGATGTCGTGCGGCGCAATATTAAAGACTTAGGCGGGGTAGTGGAGATTGCCTCCACCCTTGGCAAGGGCTCGCTGTTTCGCATCCGCCTGCCGCTGACATTGGCGATCCTGGATGGCCAGCTCGCCTGCGTCGGAGACCAAATCTATATCGTGCCGATCGTCGCGATTGTGGAGTCCTTGCAGGTCGAGCCTGCCGCGCTGAGTTCCATCACCGGGCAGCACCAGCTGTATCGTCTGCGCGATGAATATATTCCGATTGTGCGCCTGCACGAGGCGTTCAATGTTCACGCCCGGACCACCGAGATCGTCGATGGCCTGTTGATTATCGTGGAAGGCGACGGACACAAAGTGGGGGTGTTTGTTGACGAACTGCTCGGCCAGCAGCAGGTAGTCATCAAAAGTCTACAAACCAATTTCCGGCGTGTAACCGGCGTTTCCGGTGCCACCATTTTAGGCGACGGCAAGGTCGCGATGATTGTGGATATCGGCGGACTCCTTCAGCTTTCGAAATTAAATGCGCATGAAGCCAAGGTCTGGCAGCCAGCCAGGCGGGTCGCGTAGGAGAGATTTGATGTCCCCCGAACCAACCAGCCCCCAAGCGTCTGCAGCGCAGAATGTCGCGGCGAGCGGCGCACAATTTCTGACCTTCATGTTGAGCGGTGAGGAATACGGCGTAGATATCCTGCGCGTGCAGGAAATCAAGGGTTGGGAATCTGCGACTGAAATCCCCAACATGCCGGATTACATCCGTGGCGTGATCAATCTGCGCGGCACGATCGTCCCGATCGTGGATCTGCGGCGGCGCTTCGCGATGGTCAGCACCGAGTACACCAGCACTACCGTGATCATCGTGTTAATGGTGAAGAGCGCAGAAGGCGCGCAGCGTACGATGGGATTCGTCGTCGATGCAGTGTCGGATGTCCACAGCGTGGGCGCGGCGCAAATCAAGCCGGCGCCTGATTTTGGCGGACAGATTCGCGCCGAGTGTGTGCGTGGCTTGGCGACGGTGGATGACAAAATGATCATCCTGCTCGATATCGATCAGCTGATTAGCAGCGATTCGGCATTCGATCCCACCGCTGAAACCCGCCATTGAGTGCGCGCATGACCGAGTCTGCTGCGCATCGAATCGTGCTCGCCGAACGCTGCACCATCGCGACGGTGGCTGCGCTGCGGGACCAGATCGCAAAGAATCTTGAGCAATATGCCGAGTGCGTGATCGCCGGTGCTGCGGTACGCGCCATCGATACCGCCATGTTGCAGCTCCTGGTGGTCGCCAAGCGGACTGCGGATAAGACCGCGCGACGGTTGAGCTTTGAGGAACCAAGCAGCGAGTTGTTGCAGGCCGCCGAGTTGCTCGGCTTGCGCGCGTATTTCGCGTAGCACGCTGCGATGAGTGCGCCGGTATCAGGACTCTCCGCGCTGGCGGCACCACGCGATTATGTGCTCGACCAGCCACAATTCAATTTCCTGCGGCAGTTGGTGAACGAGCGCACGGGGATTGTCCTGTCCGATGCAAAGCAGGAGATGGTCTACGGCCGATTAATGCGCCGGATTCGCGCGCTAGGGTTGCCCGGATTTGCCGAATATTGCGCGCTGCTGCGGCAACATCCCGAGCAGGAAATCGGCGCGCTGATCAACGCCATTACCACCAACCTCACCTCGTTCTTTCGCGAGCCGCATCACTTTGATTTTCTGCGCGACGTGGCCCTTCCAGAATGGGTGAGGACAAAAGGCCGCGTGCCGCGCGCCCGCCTCTGGTCGGCCGGGTGCTCCACCGGCGAAGAGCCGTACTCGGTGGCGATGACTGTTTATGAGGCGCTTGGTCGTCGCGCGGAGAACGTCGCCATTCTAGGGACGGACATCGATACCAATGTGCTCGCACTGGCAGAGACCGGGATCTATCCCCTAGAGCGCATCGACAGCCTGGAGGCGAGCTATCGCGCGTCTTTTCTGCGCGGCACAGGCGCCAACCGCGACAAAATAAAGGTGAAGCCTGAGATCGCAGGACTTATCCGTTTTCGACCGCTCAACTTAGTGGGACATTGGCCAGTGATCGCGCCGGTGGATTTAGTGTTCTGTCGCAACGTGGTGATTTACTTCAACAAGAATACCCAGCGCCAGCTGTTTGCCCGCTTCGCGAATGCGCTGACCCCGGGTGGTTATCTGATCATCGGTCACGCCGAAACCTTGTTCAATATCTCGGAGCGATTCGAGCTTATCGGCCGCACGATTTATCGCAAGCGACCATGAGCGCCCCTCACCAGAAAGCCGGCCAGAAAATAGCCCTGAGGGCGTCACCTTTGCCTGGCTTCGCGCACATCAATCGTTACTTTGACCCGTTGCGTAAAGTGGATTCCGCCAAAATTCTGCCGGGCGAGTACTACGTCACACGCGCGGCGGAGTTCATCGTCACCGTGCTCGGCTCCTGCGTGTCGGCCTGTATCTGGGATCCCACCGCAAAGTTAGGTGGGATGAATCATTTCATGTTGCCCGATCCGGCTGGCCGCCAAACCGCAGCCAGCCTGATTGCCGTCGCGACTGATGGCGCGCGCTACGGCAGTTATGCGATGGAGCACTTGATCAACACGATCCTGAAATACGGCGGGCGGCGCGAGCGACTGCGGGTGAAGATTGTCGGCGGTGGCTGCGTGCTTGCCGGCTCCACCGACATTGGCGCCATGAACATTGCCTTTGTGCGCGAGTTCATTGCGAATGAACGAATTGCGTTGGTTGGTGAACATGTCGGTGGACTGACGCCGCGTAAAGTGAATTTCGATCCGATGACCGGGCGAGCGCAGGTCAAGGTCATCAGTGTAATGAAGAATGACACGATCGCGGCGCGCGAGAGGCGCTACCGGAAAACCTTAGCGCAGGCGGTGCCCGGAGGGGAAATTGAACTCTTCTAGCGCTCCCAAGATCGTGCTGCCATGCAAATTCAAAGTACTGATCATTGACGACTCGGCGCTGATGCGCAGCATCCTGCGCGAAGTGATCGCACAGGATCCCGAGCTTGAGGTGGTCGGAACCGCCGCAGATCCCTATATCGCGCGCGCAGAGATTAAGCGCTTAAATCCAGATGTGCTGACGCTCGATGTCGAGATGCCGCGCATGGACGGTATCACTTTTCTCGGCAATCTGATGCGCCTGCGGCCGATGCCGGTGGTGATGATTTCGGCGCTAACCGAGGCCGGCGCGGAGGTAACTTTGGCCGCCTTGGAACTCGGTGCCATCGATTTTGTGACCAAGCCGAAGCTCGACATGGCGCAGGGCTTACAAGGCTACGCACACGAAATCCTCAAAAAAATACGTACTGCGGCGCGCGCCAAAATTCGTCCCCGTGAGGCGCCTCCGCGCGGCGCTGTCTCTTCGCTTCGTTTGCCGGCGCTCAGCCGATTCAGAACCACTGACCGTCTGATCGGGATCGGCGCCTCCACCGGTGGCACTGAAGCAATCCGTGTGGTGTTGGAAAAGATGCCAGCCAATGCGCCCGCAATCGTGATTACTCAACACATACCGGCCGCGTTCAGTAGACCCTTTGCGCGACGCCTGAATAGCATTAGCGAAATGACGGTCTGTGAGGCCGCGGATGGCCAGCCAATCCTTCAAGGACATGCGTATGTGGCGCCCGGCGACCGTCATTTGCGAGTGCTCCGCGACGGTGCCCGTCTGGTGTGTCGCCTCGATGACGGCGCGGCCGTTAATCAACACAGGCCGTCAGTCGACGTGATGTTTAAGTCGATTGCAGAACAGGTCGGTTTCAATGCTGTCGGGATCCTGTTGACCGGCATGGGCAGCGATGGCGCGCAGGGTCTGAAAGTGTTGCAAGGCGTTGGCGCTGCGACTATCGCGCAGGATGAGGAAACCAGTGTGGTGTGGGGCATGCCGGGTGAGGCGGTCAAGCTAAACGCCGCCGATCAGGTGTTGCCAATCGAGCGCATCGCTCAGTGCGGGCTGAACGCGGCCCTGCAGATGAAGGCCTAAAGCTGCGGCGCAACCGACCGTTATTTCTGTGACCAGGTTAAGAAGATGGGCCACGATGGGATGGAACATAGACCATGCTTAAACGCCAACCCTGGGTTGCGCTGTTGTTCGGCATCGTCACGATCACGTGCAGTTTGACGGCACCACCAGTCTTGATTTCGGGCAGTGCCGGCATCGCCAGCCTCGTCGTGTGGTGGTGGAGCTGGCGGCGCGCGTGTGTGCTGTCCGCTAAGCCGCCGGTTCAGGCGGAGCGCGGCAGAGCGCAGGATTCGCCGGCGCTGCAGGCCGCGCTACTCGAAGTCGTCGGCCAGTTTGGCCAGGACGTGAAAGACGTGCGGCAGGAAATCGAGCGAACCCTGGTGTTACTTAGCGACGCTGTGCATACGCTGGGTGAGTCTTTTCGAGGACTCGGTGATGATTCGCGCCAACAGGCCGTGGTCATCCAGGAAGTGAGCGGCGCGTTATCGTCGGGCCTTGGCGCCAACGACGAAAATAGTCCCGCGGAAATAAAAGCCGGCCAGATGACGATCTCGAAGCTGGTGCAAACCACCGCCGAGGTAGTGCGCCGCTTTGTGGACATGGTGGTGATTTCGAGTAAGCACAACATGGACAGTGTCTCGACCATCGATGACATGGCTGTGCGCATGGACGGGATTTTCTCACTGCTCAGTAATCTTCCGGGCGTTGTCGAGAAAACCAATTTGTCAGCGCTTAATCCGGCGATCGAGGCGGCACGCGCCGGCGATGCAGGGCGCGGCTTCGCGGTAGTCGCCGACGGGGTGCGTAATCCTTCGAGGACCTCCACTAGCTTCAACCAGAAAATCAAAGAGAACGTTCAGTTGGCGCGCGAGGCAATCGACCTCACGCGCGATTCGGCAGGACATGCCGCCTCACAGGATATGAGCTTGATACTGGCCGGCAAGAAAGATCTCGATGTGATGATGCGTGCGTTGACGGAATTTGAAGTGTTCTTGAAAACACGGATTGATAACACCAGTGATATCTCTGGCCAGATTGACCTGCGCGTAGCGGACGCAGTGCGTTCGTTGCAATTCGAAGATATCGTGCGCCAGATTACCGAATTCGCCAAGCAAAAGCTGGCGCATATCGAAGGCATGACCAGCGCATTTTCGGGCCAACTTGCACAGCTGGATGTGCGGGATCCCGGCGCGGTCGCAGCAGATCTGCAGCAGCTACTTGCCATCTATCGAAAACGCCAACCGCGCAATCCTGCCGCCCAACGCAGCATGCGCGGCGGCGAAGTCAGCCTCTTTTAGTAGTGATTTCCAAGAAGGAATTTAGTGATGTCCCTCTCAGCAATGCAATCTCTTGACGGTACGGTGCTCACGATCAGGATGGCCGCAAAATTTGATTTTAATGTGCATGCGCAGCTGCGCGCGGCCTACCGGGGGGAAGGCAAGCGCTTCACCGGCTATGTGGTCGACCTGCAGGACACCACGTACATGGACAGCTCCGCGCTCGGCATGCTGCTCCAGATCAAAGAGTTCGCGGGTGGCAGCCCGCAGGCGGTGCGAATCCGCAATGCCGGCACCAGTATTAAAGACATTTTGGAGATTGCAAATTTCCAGAAGCTAATGATGATCGAATAAGCGCAGCGTACGTCCCGCGTTAGTCTTGTCCGTCCGCCAAGGAAATTTAACCACATGGCAGTAAATCCCGAGCATGTACTGCTTCCGGCCGACAAATTGACAGTCCTGGTGGTGGATGACGAGGCGGTGAATCGCATGGTGGTCAGCCGCATGCTGGCTGATTATCAATTTAATGTGATCGAGGCGGAAAACGGGCGCGAGGCGTGCGAGATCTGTCTGCAGCGGCAGCCGGATCTCATTTTGATGGACATCATGATGCCCACCATGAATGGCTTTGAGGCGACGACGAAAATAAAACGCCACTTTGGCGATTCTTGCGTGCCAGTAATTTTTCTAACCGCCGTCGCGGACGATCAGCAGCTTTACAAAACCATTCAATCTGGCGGTGATGATTTTTTGGTTAAGCCGATTAGCGGACCGTTGCTGCGGGCCAAGGTAGAGTCCAGTATTCGCCGGCTGAAGCTCCACCGTCGGATGGAAGAACAGCGCGACCAATTGCTGCATCACCAGGAACGCCTGCACGGCGATATGGAAATCGCCCAAAAAATTCTCGAAGCGGTTGAATCCCAGCGCCACCTTAAAGCACCCAATGTGGCCTATTTGCTGCGTCCGATGGAACTCATGAACGGCGATGTCATTCTTGCCGCACGGCGCCCGACAGGCGACCAAGTGTTCATGGTGGGCGATTTCACCGGCCACGGCTTACCGGCGGCGATCGGCGCACAGACGGTGAATGGGATTTTTAGCGTCATGGTGAGCAAAGGCTTGCCCTTGAGCGAAATTGTGGGGGAGCTGAATCGCAAGCTGCGCGGCATTCTGCCGGTCGGCCGTTTTCTCTCGGCCTGTATCCTGGAGCAGGAGCGTGCGACCGGGTATACGCGCCTATGGAACGGCGGCATGCCCGAGGTGTTGGTGTGCAGCAGCACCGGCGAAATCAGTGCCTGTTATCCCTCCACGGATTTGCCGCTCGGCATTGTGGATGAGTGCGGGCCGACGATCCTCACCACCCTGCTCACGCCCGGAGATATCGTGTTGATGTACAGCGATGGGGTGATCGAGGCACAGAATCTGGAGGGTCAATTGTTTGGCCGCGCGCGCTTGCATGCTGCGATCAAGGATGCCCGCGCGCCAGCGCCGATGCTTGCCAGTATCGTGCAGGCGGTGGATCGCCACGCGGCAGACGCCGCGCAACACGATGATGTCTCGATTCTTGTCGTGGGCTGGGATCTGAATCTCGTCAAACCCGCGCCCTGTGAGGTTGGACAGGCGATTGCCCTGAAGCTCTCGGCGATGACTTGGAATTACACGGTCACGCTCACGCCTGCGGAAATTCGCGAACGCGAGCCAGTCGCCAAATTGGTGCAGGTGCTGGATGCCGCACAGGGCTTGGGGCCGTTCAGGGCACAGTTGTTTTTGATTTTGACTGAGCTTTTCTCGAACGCGCTTGAGCACGGGCTACTTCGGATTGACTCGAGCTTGAAGCAGGACCCGGAGGGCTTCGCCGACTATTACGTGCTGCGCGCCGCGCGCTTGGCCGCAATGGAAACCGGACGTATCGAATTTCGGTGTACGCATGCGCCGCGGCCGAACGGTGGCCGTCTGACGATCGCGGTCCACCACGATGGCCTCGGCTTCGATAGCTCGCTTAGGCTGCGCGAGCTCGTCGACAATGATGCGACCAGCGGTCGGGGAGTCGCCTTGGTACGCAGTCTATGTACGGCGCTAGAGTATGCCGACGGGGGTTGTACCGCGCTTGCGACCTTCGACTGGAATAATGGTCATGGCGAGGTTTAAGGTTTAGCCGCCACTGAGCGTGGCGTGGGGCGTCAAGCGCTAAATCCCGCTCGCGTCCGGTAACGTGAACAGCACGCTCGTGCCGCCAAGGGCATTGGATTCCAGCCAGATTCGCCCGCCGTGCATCTCGACGATCTTCTTGCAGAGCGCGAGCCCGATGCCGGTGCCGGGATGGGCGCGGTCGCGGGTTAGCCGCTGAAAAACCATAAACACCCGCGCGTGATATTCGGGTGTGATGCCTGGACCATTGTCGTGGATGCCGATCCGCCAGGCGTCAGTTACACGCGTGGCCTCGACCTTAATCAAGGGGGCGCGTTCGGTTCTAAACAGTAGCGCGTTACGCAGCAGATGATAGAACACGAGCTGGAGATGTGGCGCATGCCCGCGCACGCTCGGCAGCATGACCTGCCATTCGATAGTGCCGCCGCCGTCGACGCGCAGCGCCTCCACAAAGCGCGCTGCCTGCTGCGCAGGTTCGTTGAGTGGCACCACCGCGAAGGGCGAGATTTCACTACTTATCTGGGTATATTCGAGCAAATCTGCGATGAGCGCTTTCATCTGGCGTGCGCCGTTTAAGGCGTAATGCAGGTATTGCTGGCCGGTGTCGTCCACCAGATGGTGGTAGCGCCGGGCGAACAATTCGGTAAAGCTGGTCATCAGGCGCAGCGGTTCTTGTAAGTCATGCGCGGCAATGTGGGTAAACTGCTCGAGTTCGCGATTGGCCTGCGTCAGCGCAATGGTCGTGTCGCGCAGCGCCGCTTCCCGGACATAGCAGCCCGCAGCATCGGCCGCCGCATCTGCGAAAGGTAGCGGAAGTCGATTGCTCGCAGAACTGTCATAGGGTGCCATTCGGGACATAGCGGCCGCGCGTGAGTGGGCTTTACTTAAACACCTCTGGATTGCCACAAAGCCTGCGGTCCCTCGTAACGACGAGATAGGGGCGGCCGGACGATTGCTTAAAATCACCGCATGCGGGATAACAACGCGGTGATTCATCTGAAGTTAATTGTCGCGACGCTGTTCTGGGCCCTGACGCCGATCTTCGGGCGCTTGCTTGCCGGGTACTCGGCGCCTTACGCGCTGGCGTTTGGTCGCTTCGTGGTTGCGACCGCTGTGTTGTGGATGTTTCTGCGGGTGAGCGGCGAACGCACGCGCATTTCGCGCGCGCATCTTGGATCGTTCCTGGCACTGGGCCTGACCGGCGTGTGCCTGCACAACGTGCTGGTATTCATGGGCGTCGAACACACGGCGGCGAATCGCGCGAATGTGATTTTCTCCACCATCACCATCATGATCGCAATGCTCGATCTCGCTTGGTATCGGCGGCGCTTGCGGCGCGGCATGCTCGCCGGAATCGGGCTCGGAATTCTCGGCACGACGATGGTGGTGACCAATGGCGCGCCATGGCGCCTATTGGACGGTGCGGTCGGCTTGGGCGATGGCCTAATCTTGCTGAGCGCAGCGAGTTGGGCGCTGTATTCAGTCCTCGGGCGTCCGCTGCTGGAAATCTATTCGCCGCTTACTGTGACGTTTTACGCTGCGCTCTGCGGCACCGTGATGCTGGCGCCATTTGTGGTGTTGGATTGGGCCGCGTTGCCAGCGCTGTTGCACGATGCCAAGGCGCTCGCGATGATCGCCTTTCTCGGTGTTTTAAATTCTGCCGTCGGCTTTCTTTGGTACTACCAGGCGGTCGCGAAAATCGGTGCGGTGGTCACTTCTGCTTATATCAATCTGGTCCCGATTTTCGGACTGGTGCTGTCGGCGATTTTGCTTGGTGAGTTACCAACTACCGCGCTCTTGCTCGGCGGGAGCTTGGTCTTGGCGGCACTGGTGTTGATCAATCGCTATCCGCCTGCGGCATGATGCTCACCGGCCGCGGTAATTCAGGTACCGTGCAGCCCGTATCGCAGCATTGACCGGGTTGCGCGGCGCCGCCGAGGCGCGGTGTTTGGTTGGCGGCCAGCAATCCCCGATCTATTAAGCGCGCGACCAGTTGCTGACGATCCTGAATCGGATAGCGTCGATAGATCTCGCGCTTCATCGCTTCCGGCGAGCCACCCCCGTGCAAGCTGATGACCGACATCCAGCCGCCCGCGTCTGAGGCCGTTAAATCCTCGATGAAGCGCGCGATCTGCGCACGTTGCGCGTAGGGCACGTCTGCGCGACCAGCGAGGACGGCGGCGAGATCGGCGCGCGTTTCCGGATTGTGATCCTCCGCCGGGTTCGGCAGTGCAACGATTAAGCCGCCCGAGACCTGGTGCGCCAGGCGATGCATGTCGTAGATTTGGGTGGCCAGGAGCAACTTGCCGATATTCGCGAAGACTGCTTCGGGTTCGATGTTGCCTGCAGGATCTTTGCTGCCATACACCGAAGAGGCGACACCGCACGCAAAGATCCCTTCGACTAGCTTGATAAGCTCCACCAGCGAATCGCGCAAATGGCCATGCTGATCGCCATCCAGCCCATTCGCCTCGATCATCGTCGCGCCGGCGCCGATCAGTAAATCGCCAAACCCCGCACGCGCACCAATGCAGGTATGCCGATGATGCGTCGCATAGGATTTCGTCAAGAACTCCGAGTGTTCCCATTCACCGGCTAAAAAAACCTGTGCCCAGGGCACGAACACCTGATCGAACAGACACACGCCCGTGGTCTGGCCATAGTGCGCACTGAAGAGCGCTTTCTGTTCGCCTGGGCGACCGGCGGGACGGGCCACGATGGTCAGGCCGGGTGCGTCAATCGGCACTGCGCAGGCGACAGCGAAGGGCGCATCGTCGGCCGTCATCGCGCGTCCCGGTAGCACCAGCAGTTCGTGCACATAGGGCGCTGCGGTCACGATCGCCTTGGTCCCCGAAATCACAATACCGTCGGCGCGGCGTTCATGAATGTGGACATAGGTATTGGGGTTGGCCTGTTGATGCGGGCGCAGACTGCGATCACCTTTGGCATCGGTCATCGCGATGCCGATCGTGAGATCTGCCGCCTGCACGCGATCGAGATAGGCCAGGAAGCGCGCGTGATAGTCGCCCTTGAGATCGGCGTCCAGGCGGTACGTTAACTGGTGGAGCGCGTTGCAGCCATCCATCGAGAGGTAACGCATCGCGCAGCCGGTTTCCTGACACACCAGGCGCACGTACTCAAGCTTCGCGAGTAAATCCTGAGTGCTCGAGTTGAGATGCAGGAAGCGATTCACGGTGCGTCCAGTGAAGGCATCGGTAGCAGTCGCGAATGGTCGATACCTGGTTTGCAAGGCGTAGTCGTAAGTGACGCCGACGGCATTGATGCCGGGCCGCAGGCGGGGCTCATCGGCGACTGACTGCACTAAATCGCCATCGACAAACACCCGCGGGTGGTAGCGCCGCAAGCTCTCGCGATAATCCTCTGCAGACATCAACATTTGACTTGATCCTCAGGGCTTAATTTTGCAGACGATGGCGCGGGTGCACCGGCCGCATCAGCGCGTTCGCAATCAGCGCGATGAACAGCAATGCCGCCATCAAATACATTGTCTGATTGTAGAGGCTCGGCGTGGGATCGAGCGTGCCGGGTGGTGCGATTTCCATCAGCTTGGCGATGGTCACGGTCTTCGCCTGCACCAGCGCATCGAGTTGCTCTACGCCGGCGCCGAACTTCAGCGTGAAATCGGCGGGTTGAATAACGGCGACCAAGCCGTGAATCGCGCGCGCCACGGCGCTTTCACGCAGCGACGTAATTGCCAGTGGCCCGAGCACGCCGGCCGTGCTCCAGGCGGTGAGCAGGCGGCCATGGATGCCGCCCACGAAGCGGGTGCCGAACATGTCCGCAAGGTAGGCCGGAATGGTCGCGAAGCCGCCGCCATACATCGTAAAGATGAGTAAAGTCGCAGCATAAAACAGGACTAACCACAGGATGCCGGGATGCGCGCTCACTTGGGCGGCGATCTGTGGCACCACGCAGTAGAGCGCGATGCCGAGCGCGAAGAAAATTCCATAGGTCAGTTGACGACCCAGGTAGTCCGACGCACTGGCCCACAGAAAGCGACCCAGCATATTGAAGAGGCTTATCATCAGGACATAAGTCGCGGCGAATTCGGCATTCACGATTTGCGGCAAGGTGGAACCGAAGATTTCAGTGATCATCGTCTGCGCCACTGCAAGGACGCCGATGCCGGCAGTCACGTTGAAGCACAGCATGAGCCACAGCTGGTAGAACTGCGGCGTTTTAAGTGCTTCGTCGATATCGACGTCATGCCGAGTGATCATCTTGCCGTGGGTATCGTTCTCCGGCGGAGGTCCCCAGCCGGCTGGACTCCAGCCGGGCGGCGGGACTCTGTAGGCAAAGGCGGCGCATAGCATGACGACAAAATACACGGCGCCCAACGTGAAGAAAGTTTCGGCGACGCCGACCGAGCCAGTGCCCACGAGATACACCCCTTCCAACCCCGGCTTGACCATGCCAGCCAGATCATTCGCGCCGATGATCACCACTTCCTGTAAGTGCCCGCCGATTTCCGTCATCCGTCGGCCTTCGTGGGTGACTAAATTGAGACTCGCAACGGGCCCCAGATAATCTGCGGCCCGATAGTAGAACTTGAGCAGACCGCCGATGATTGGCTTGGCGAGCATCGCACCGCCGCCGAAACCCATGATGGCGATGCCGGTTGCCATGCCGCGCCGATCAGGGAACCAGCGGATTAACGTGCCGACCGGTGAGACATAGCCGAGCCCCAGGCCGCACCCACCAAGCACGCCGTAGCCCACATACAGCAACCACAGTTGGCCGCTTAGGATGCCAATGCCGCCGAGGACAAAACCGCCCGACCAGCACGCAGCGGACACCACCCCCACCATTCGCGGACCGACTTTCTCCAACCAGCGTCCGCCGACTGCCGCCGACAAACCGAGGAACACAATGGCCACCGTGAACACCCACACCACGCTCTTCAAAGTCCAGTCATCCGCCGCACCGGTGACCACCCCAATGCGTTTGATCAGCACCGGGTTGAACAAGCTCCACGCATACACCGAACCAATGCAGAGATGGATCCCGAGTGCCGCTGGCGCGATCAGCCAGCGGTTGAAGCCGGGCTGCGCGACAATGCGTTCTTTGGCTAAGAGCGGGATCATGCAAACCTTTCGTGGGTTAAAGTGCGCTGCGCGCCATTCTTCGACCGGCTTGACGCGTTCGCTCGCAACGACCGGCGGTGGCGGTAGTGATAGGCGGTAATTCCTAACTGTTTCCGGTCAGGGTGAGACTCACGAAACAGGATGACGAAGTCAAGCGACGGGCACTAGACTTCATCGGCAATCGGGCACATCCAACTGCCGCGTGGCGGCGTGAGGAAGAACAAATGAAACACGAAATTATTGGCGGCGCGCTGTGTCTCGCGGATGGCAAACCGTTGCCCTTATCCAAGGGGGTGCGCGCGGGCGATTTTGTTTTTTTGTCAGGCCAGTTAGGGCTGACTGCGCAGGGACAACTGGCCGGGACCAGTATCGAAACCCAAACCCGGCAAGCCGTACAGAACATCAGTGTAATCCTGGCGCAAGCCGGGGCCAGTCTGGCGCATGTCATCAAAGCCACTGTGTGGATAGTCGAGCGCCACGATTTCTCGCGCTTCAATCAGATCTACGCGGAATATTTTCCGCACCAGCCGCCAGCGCGTTCGACGGTAGTCGCCGGTCTGGTGTTGCCAGGGGCGCTGGTCGAAATTGAAGTGGTGGCCTACGCGCCATGACGGTCGGATGAGATACCGCGACGGACTGGATGCCGCCGGTCAGGCGCTCGCTGCGCAAACGTCCCTTACGCAGAGTTTCGTGACGGCCACGGTGTGGATGACCTTATTCATCGGCATCCTCTTCACAGTGGTCGGCGTGCGCGCGCAGCAGCGGTGGCTGATTTTTTGGGGCGGCCTCACCGTGCTGATGTGCGCCGGTTATGGGGTTTATGCGGTGGCCTGATGGATATCGACCAGGCCCGCCTTGATCGCGATCAGGCAGAGCTGAACATCGGTGGTCGCCCGCAGTTTCTTGCGCATGTTATTGCGATGGGTTTGGATGGTCTTTTCGGTCAGGCCCGCGCGTTGCGCGATTTCGCGGACCGAGAAGCCGTGGGCGATTTCACTCAAGACCTCGACTTCTTTGGTGGTGAGCGCGCGCAATTGTTCGATCGGGCTCGCCTGCGGGGCGCGCGTTGCCAGGTGCACCGCGATCTGGGGACTGATCGCCAAGTCCCCGTTGGCAACACGCCGAATTGCGTCCGAGATTTCCTTCGCATTGGTGCGCTTGGATAAAAAGCCCATGCCGCCGATCTCTAACAGCGCGACGGGATGATAGTCCGCATCGTGCACGGAGAGGCCGATGATCCGCAGCTCTGGATTCTGCGCCCACAGCTGTTTGGCGAGACCAATCCCGTCTTCCGTTTCGAGCTGCATGTCGAGTAGCACGATATCGACGGCGTGCTGTGTGATCAGGTGTAAGGCACTCGCGCCGAAGTTAGCGATGCCGACGACCTGGACGGCACTATCCAGGGCCAGGCGCTGGGCCAGCATTTCGGCCACAAACTTGTGATCTTCGACAATGACGACGCGATAGGGTGGGCGGAGCGGGCGGACACGCATGGTGGGATCCCTTTGTCCTGGATTTCTTTGTTCGAGCCTTTTTGATCGAAGGATAAGGAATAAATCCTATTTTCGACCTAGCCGTTGGCTCAACCCTAACAAGGGGAATAAGGATTCGAAAACCGATATTGAGGAATACTTCCGGTTTTCATGGTGAACGATTGTGCCAAGCGGGGGTTCCCGCTAGCTGTACAACGCGGCAATCGCCTCCAGAATCGGGCCATGAAAAGCCGGCACCGCGCAGACTACGCCGCGATTCTGCCTGAGCGTGGCACCCTGCGCGAAGTCCAAGGGCTTGCCATCGATGTCGCTGACGGTTGCGCCTGCTTCGCTCGCGACCAGTGCGCCGGCTGCGTGATCCCAGATTTTCTCGACGTAATCGGCGCGGGTCGGTAGCCGGAGGTAGGCGTCGGCCTGACCCCGCGCGACCACTGCATATTTACACTGACTGTCGAGTCGCGCTGGCGCGCCCTTGGCCTTGAGGCGCGCGACGACCTGCTGGGTTTCATCCAGGCGGGAATGCGCCGCCTCCACCGATTCGCACACCCGCATGCGGGTGATATCGCGATTCTGGGCGACCGTGACAGCTACCGCCTTGGTCTCCGGAGCCGCCGATGGGACATAGAAGGCGCCGCCGCCCAGGCGCGCGA
>JANOVQ010000682.1:0-7386 GCA_031417495.1 Pseudomonadota bacterium
CTGCGCCGCGGCTTGCCAACCCGCCAGCACGAGATCGTGGCGCGTGGTCCGATCAACATCGGCCCGCTGCCGGTGTTGCACGGTAACCACTGACAGAGTAACGACCCATGTCGGATTACACCGCGCCGCTGGCGGACATGCAGTTTGTCATCGAGCGGTTGTGCGATCTCGCGCAGTTCGCGACGATTCCCAGCTATGCAGAGGTCAATCCAGAGCTGGTGCGCGCCATCCTAAGTGAGGCGAGCACCCTTGCCAGTGAAGTGCTGAGTCCACTCAATCGGGTAGGGGATACGGTCGGCGCGGTGTTAAAGGCCGACGGTGTCCAAATGCCCCAGGGGTGGCGGGCGGCTTATCGGCAATTTGTCGAGGGGGGTTGGAACGGCTTGAGCTTTGCGACCAGCAGTGGCGGCCAGGGGCTACCCAAGGTGCTCGCAACCGCAGTCGCTGAAATGTGGAACACCGCCAACCTCTCTTTTGCGCTGGGGCCTATGCTCACCGCGGGCGCTGCTGAGGCGTTAGAACACCATGGCAGCCCGGCGTTGCGCGCCCTCTATCTTGAAAACCTCGTGACCGGACACTGGACCGGCACCATGAATCTGACCGAACCGCAGGCCGGCTCCGATCTCAGTGCGGTGCGCACGCGCGCCGTCCCGCAGGGCGAGCACTATCTCATCACAGGTCAGAAAATCTTTATCACCTACGGTGAGCACGATCTCACTGAGAACATCATTCATTTTGTGCTGGCGCGGCTGCCCGACGCGCCAGCCGGCACGCGCGGAATTTCCTTGTTCGTAGTGCCCAAATTTTCGCTTAACGCAGACGGCTCGCCGGGTGCGCGCAACGACGTGCGCTGCGCCTCCATCGAACACAAGCTCGGCATTCATGGCAGCCCGACTGCGGTGCTGATCTACGGTGAGCAGGGCGGCGCGGTGGGCTATCTCATTGGCGAGCCGAACCGTGGTCTCGAATACATGTTCACGATGATGAACAACGCTCGCCACTCGGTGGGGCTTGAGGGGGTCGCGATCGGCGAAGGGGCGTACCAGAAGGCACTGCATTTTGCGCGCGAGCGAGTGCAGGGTAAGCCAGTCGGTTATCGCGGACGCGACACCCCGCCGATCATCGAGCATCCCGATGTGAAGCGGATGTTGCTCAGCATGAAATCCGGCGTTGAAGCGATGCGCGCGGTGGCGTATCTCTGCGCACTCGCCTTCGATTTGGGGCGCGAGCATCCCACTGTAAACACGCGCGAGTACTCTCGCCGACGCGGCGATTTTCTCACCCCTATTGTCAAAGGTTGGTGTACCGAATTCGGCTTGGAGCTCGCGTCGGTGGGTGTGCAAATTCACGGCGGCATGGGGTTTATTGAAGAAACCGGGGCGGCTCAGTTTCTGCGCGATGCGCGGATTACGACCATCTATGAGGGCACGACTGGCATCCAGGCGCAGGATTTGGTCGGTCGCAAAACGCTGCGCGATGGCGGCACTGCGGCGCGCGAGCTACTCGCCGAGATGCGGTCCGATCTCACTGCGTGGGCGGGACTCGATGAACCGCGGCTGCAAAACTTGCTGCGCGAACTTAACGCCGGGGTGGTCGCCGTCGAGCGCGCTGTCGCGTGGCTGCTCGCGAGTCAAAGCGCTGACCCTCAATTGTCTGCGGCGGCGTCGGTGAGCTACCTCAAGTTGTGGGGCATCGTGCTCGGCGGGTGGCAGCTCGCGCGGTCCGCAGCGCTGTGCCTCGAAGACGCACGCACGAACACCGGCAATCAGGTGTTCGCGCGGGCCAAGGTCATCAGCGCCGAATTCTTCGCGACCCAGGTGTTACCGCAGGCGACCAGCCTCGCCCACATCATGGAGATGGGCTCACAGGCGGTGCTGGTGCCCACCGAGGAGGCGTTTGCCTGAGCGGTCGGCGCTCGCGCAGCGTCCTGAGGTTCTGTTATCTTGCGCCGGGTAAATTCCCGCACCGACTTCAGCTGAGGCAAGTATGACGTGGCCGATTCTGCAGGCGTTAGACGCGCGTCTCTCGCGCTGGTATCTGCAACGGTGCCAGAACATCGCCGATCTGCGCCGCGTCGCGCAACGGCGGGTGCCCGCCCCGATGTTCCATTACATGGACGGTGCCGCGGAAGACGAAATCACGTATCGCCGCAATTCTAGCGACTTCGATCACCTGGAGTTTCTGCCGCGTAATCTCGTCGATATCTCGCAGATCGATCCTTCGACCACCGTCATGGGGCAGCATCTCGATTTCCCGGTCATTCTGGCACCGACAGGCATGTCGCGCATGTTCCATTGGGAAGGTGAACGTGCAGTGGCGCGCGCGGCGGCGCGTGCGGGCACGATATATTCGCTCTCGACTGTCGGCACGCATTCGATCGAGGAAGTCGCAGCCGAAAGCGCAGGCCCCAAGTGGTTCCAGATCTATGTGTTCAAGGATCGCGGACTAGTCAGCGAGTTCATCCAACGCTGCAAGGCGGCGCAGTATCACGCGCTCTGCCTCACGATCGATCTCCCACTCACGGGTAATCGCGAACGCGATTTCCGGACCGGGATGACCTTGCCGCCGACTTTCACGCTACGCAGCTGGCTTGATTTTCTGCTGCACCCAGTATGGTCAGCGACCTATGTCACCTCGTCGCCCTTTTCGCTGGCGAATGTCGCGCATCGCGTGAAGTCGATCGGTAAGGACAACGTGAATACCCTGATGTCCTATATTGGCAATCAGTTCGACCGCACGGTGACCTGGGACGATGCCGCGCTGATGGTCAAGGAGTGGGGCGGGCCGTTCGCCATTAAGGGGATCTTGAATGTGGAAGATGCGCGACGCGCCGTCGAGATTGGCGCGCGCTGCCTTATTGTGTCCAATCACGGCGGACGCCAGCTCGATCACTCCCCTACCCCGATCGAGGTGTTGCCGGAAATCGTCGCCGCGGTCGGCGATCGCGCGGAAGTGATTCTGGATGGCGGCGTACGGCGTGGTACCGATGTGCTGAAAGCCCTCGCGCTGGGGGCTCGCGCGTGTATGACGGGGCGCTGCTATCTTTACGGCTTAGGGGCCGGTGGTGAGGCAGGCGTGACTAAGGCCCTGCAAATTCTGCGCGATGAAATCGTGCGCGATATGGCGTTGTTAGGCACGCGAAATGTGACGGAGATTACCAGTCAATATGTGCGCAGACGTCGCGGACTTTGAAACAGACATTCCGACTTTGCGGCGGATCCTTAGTGGTTGCCGCACGCTCGCCGTGGTCGGGCTGTCAGCCAATTGGCATCGCCCCAGTAATTTTGCCGCGAAGTACATGCAGGCGCATGGCTATCGGGTGATCCCGGTCAACCCCGCGTATACAGAAGTGCTTGGCGAGAAATGCTACCCCTCGCTCGAGGCAATCCCGGAGCCGGTGGATATCGTCGATTGTTTCCGTGCCGCCACGGAAATCGTGCCGCTCGCGCAGAGCGCGGTCGCGATCAAGGCCAAAGTGTTATGGCTGCAACTCGGTGTAATTAATCTTGAAGCAGCAGAAATTGCGCGCGCGGCGGGGCTTGAAGTGGTGCTCGACCGCTGCGTCAAAATTGAGCATGCGCGGCTGTTCGGTGGGCTCAATTTTGTGGGCGTGAATACCAAAATAATTTCTGCCAAACGCCCCAAGCACATCGCGAATTGAAACATGGCTGATCGCAATTTCGGTTTTGAAACGCTCTGTCTGCATGCTGGCCAGATTCCGGATGCCGCCACCGGCGCGCGGGTGACGCCAATTTACCAGACCACTTCCTATGTCTTTGATAGCGCCGAACACGCCGCGAGTCTGTTTAATCTGCAGACTTTCGGCAACGTGTACACCAGGCTTTCGAATCCCACCAACGCGGTGTTCGAAGAGCGCATGGCGGCGCTCGAAGGCGGGCGCGCGGCAGTCGCGGTGGGGTCTGGTATGTCGGCGCAGATGGTGGCCCTGCTCACCTTGCTCGATGCCGGACATCACATTGTGTCTGCGAAGACCCTGTACGGCGGCACCTACTCGCAGTTCGATGTAAGCTTTCGTCGGTTGGGGATTGCGACGACGTTTGTCGATATCGATGATCTCGATGCAGTGGCGGCGGCGATCAGGCCAGAGACCAAGCTGGTGTATGCCGAGACACTCGGTAATCCGCTGATCAATGTGCTCGATATCGAAGGTGTCGCGGCAGTGGCGCATGCCGCTGGACTGCCGCTGATTGTCGATAACACTTTCCCTACGCCGTTCCTGTGCCGACCGATGGAGTGGGGTGCCGACATCGTGGTCCACTCGGCAACCAAATTCATCGGTGGCCATGGCACCTCGATCGGTGGCGTGTTGGTGGAGAGTGGCAAATTTCCGTGGGACAACGGCAAGTTTCCGGGCATGGTTGAACCTTCGGCCGGCTATCACGGCGTGAAGTTCTACGAGACCTTCGGCGATTTCGGTTTCAGCATGAAGGCGAGGGTCGAAACCCTGCGCACGTTGGGACCGGCGCTGAGCCCGTTCAACGCGTTTCTGTTTTTGCAGGGCCTCGAAACCTTGCCGCTGCGCATGGAGCGCCATTGTGCGAACGCGCTCAAAGTGGCGCAGTTTCTTGAGCACCATGCACAGGTCTCCTGGGTGCGGTTTCCCGGTTTGGCCGCTGATCAGTATTTCGCGCGCGCGCAGAAATATCTGCCGAAGGGCGCGAGTTCGATCATGTCTTTCGGGATCAAAGGCGGACCTGCAGCGGGCGTGCGTTTCATCGAAAGCGTGCAGTTCTTAAGCCACCTCGCCAATGTGGGCGATGCCAAAACTTTAGTGATCCACCCGGCCTCGACTACCCATCGACAAATGTCTGAAGAGCAGCAAATTGCTGCCGGGGTCGCGCCCGACATGATTCGCATCTCGGTCGGTCTCGAAACGCTCGAGGATATTTTATGGGATCTCGACCAGGCGCTCTGCCAGGCGGCAAAAATATGAATGCAATGCTGATCGAACAATTCCGGGCAGTGGTTGGTGAGGCCGGTCTGTTGCTGGGTGATGCCATCAGTGCCCGCAATATTCACGTTTGGCGCCAACAGCCTATTCGCGCAATGGTGATCGTGCGCCCGGCCTCCACGGCGGAAGTTTCGGCCGTCCTGCGGCTGTGTCATGCGGTAGGTCAGACGGTGGTCGCGCACGGCGGATTGACCGGACTCGTACAGGGCTGCAACGGCACCGAGGCGGATGTGGTGTTGTCACTGGAACGTCTCAACCGCATTGAGGAGATCGATCCCATCGGGCGCACGATGACGGTGGAAGCCGGCGTGCCGCTGCAGATTTTGCAGGAAGCCGCTGAGAAGCATGGCCTGATCTTCCCGGTGGATCTTGGCGCGCGCGGTTCCTGCCAGATTGGTGGCAATGTCTCGACCAATGCCGGTGGCAACCGTGTGATCCGGTTTGGCATGACCCGCGAAAACATTCTCGGTCTCGAAGCCGTGCTGGCGGATGGCACGGTCGTGAGTTCGATGAACAAAATGATCAAGAACAATGCGGGCTACGATCTCAAGCAGCTGTTCATCGGCAGCGAAGGAACGCTCGGGATTGTCACGCGCGTGGTAGTGCGTCTGCGCGAGATGGCACTGGGCCAGCAGACAGCGTTCGCCGCCTTCGATGATTTCGCGCAGGTCGCGGGCTTTCTGCGCTACATCGATCGCGCGATGGGCGGCGGGCTGTGTTCTTTTGAGGTCATGTGGCGCGACTACTACGAACTGGTAACGACTGCACCGGCCACCAATACCCGGCCGGTGCCCATCGAGCACGCGTATTTCGTGTTGTGCGAAGCGCTGGGCACCGGCCACGCGGATGACGCCGAGCGCTTTGAAGATACTCTGGGTGTGGCGTTGGAGCAGGGGTTGGTGGTGGATGCGGCGGTCGCGAAATCAGAGACCGAACGGCGTGCGATGTGGCGAATTCGGGATTCGGTGGATCAGTTTTTCCGCTACGGCCCGGCTTTTCTGTATGACGTCAGCCTCGCAATTCGCGACATGGATGCCTATGTCACGGAGGTGAAGGGCCGTCTGAGTGCCGCTTATCCCGCCCATCATTGCTTTACGCTCGGGCATATTGGGGATGGCAATATCCATTTCGCGATTGCGGTGGGTAGCGAAGACGCGGCCCATCATCAGCAAGTCAACGCCTGCGTGTATGCGCCTTTGCAGGCAATAGGCGGCTCAATTTCTGCTGAGCATGGGATCGGTACCGAGAAAGTCGATTATCTTGCGCTCAGCCGTGGCGTGCCCGAGATCGCGCTGATGCAACAGCTCAAACGCACCTTGGATCCCAAGGGGATTTTGAATCCAGGTAAGGTTTTCGCGCCCTCGTGACGGCGGAAGAAATCGCGCGCGTGGTGCAAGCGGCGCACGCCAGTGCAGCCACGCACGTGTCGGTCGGCTGTGTGGATTGGAACGGTCGTTTGCGCGCCAAACAGCTGCCTGTCGGTCATCTCGAGAAAATCCTGCGTGATGGGACCACATTCACGAGCGCGATCTTCGCCACTGATACCGCCGAGCAACCGATGGACAACGGCGTGTTCCAGGATCCCGCGAACGGTTATCGCGACGCTCAGCTCAGGTTTGATCGCGCGAGCTATTATCCGGACCCATTACACACCAGCGGTGCCGGCGCGGTGCTCCTTGGCCAATTGGACGGCGCCCACGCAGCGGTGTGTCCACGCGCCTTGCTGGCGCGCGAATGCGCGCGCCTGGCGGCGCTGGGGTTGACTGCGCTAAGTGCTTTTGAGATCGAGTGCCACGTATTGCAGGAAACGTTGGCGACCCTCGTGCATAAGGTGCCCGCAGATTTATCGGCGCATCCAGACTTCGGGCGCATGTATTCGTTCGTGGATCAGAGCGTCGCGGAAAATCTTTTTCACGATATTCGCGCCACGACGGCGGCCATGGCGATTCCGCTCGACAGCCTGCATGTGGAATTCCGCGGCCTGCTTGAAGCGGGCCTTGCGCCCAGCGTCGGGGTCACTAGTGCTGATCGCCTCACGCTCTACAAGGCCGTGGTTAAAATTCTCGCGCGCAAGCACGGCGCGTTGGCCTCATTCATGGCGCAACTCAGCAATCAACGCGAACCGGCGGGCGGGCATCTCAACTTTTCGCTGCGCGATGCCGCGAGTGACGAGGTGGTGTTTTATGCGCGCAATGCACCGGAACATTTAAGCGATACCCTGCGCTGGTTCATTGGCGGCTTGCAACGCTACAGCCCAGAGCTCTTCCTGCTCTATGCGCCCCATCTCAATTCGTATAAGCGTCTGCGGCTGGCGAACTTTGTGCCGCGCACGAATACCTGGGCGGTTGATAACAAAACCGTGGCGTTCCGCGTGGTGAATACCAGTTCTGCACTGACCCGGATCGAGTTTCGCG
>JANOVQ010000683.1:0-6920 GCA_031417495.1 Pseudomonadota bacterium
CCCAACGTGCGCACTGCACACACCGTTCAATTTCGTTTCTAGGTTAATTGGTGGGCCCGCTCGGACTTGAACCGAGGACCAAGGGATTATGAGTCCCCTGCTCTAACCAACTGAGCTACAGGCCCGGCAGGACGTTGAAGCGTGGAATACGCCGGCGCTCAGCGCGCCGGATTCGACTAATCGAGGAAAGTCCGCAGGCGTTCGGAGCGCGAAGGGTGGCGCAGCTTGCGCAATGCCTTGGCTTCTATCTGGCGGATGCGTTCGCGCGTGACATCGAATTGTTTGCCGACTTCTTCTAGGGTGTGATCGGTATTCATGTCGATCCCAAAACGCATCCGCAGCACCTTGGCTTCGCGTGGAGTCAGCCCTTCGAGCACTTCGCGCGTACTGCGGCACAGGCCTTCGAAGGTGGCTGAATCCACCGGCGATTGAATATTAATGTCTTCGATGAAATCGCCAAGATGCGAATCTTCATCGTCTCCGATCGGGGTTTCCATTGAGATCGGCTCTTTCGCGATCTTGAGCACCTTGCGGATTTTGTCCTCAGGCATTTCCATGCGCTGGGCAAGCTCTTCTGGCGTGGGTTCGCGGCCTTTCTCTTGCAGAATCTGCCGCGAGATGCGATTGAGCTTGTTGATGGTCTCGATCATGTGCACCGGAATGCGGATGGTGCGCGCCTGATCTGCGATTGAGCGCGTGATCGCTTGCCGGATCCACCAGGTTGCGTAGGTCGAGAACTTGTAGCCGCGGCGGTATTCAAATTTATCGACAGCCTTCATCAGACCGATATTGCCTTCCTGGATCAAATCGAGGAACAGCAAGCCGCGATTGGTGTACTTCTTGGCGATCGAAATTACGAGACGGAGATTGGCCTCGACCATTTCTTTCTTCGCGCGCCGGGCTTTGGCTTCGCCAATCGACATGCGGCGATTGATATCCTTAATCTCGCTGATCAGCACGCCACTCTTCTGCTCGATTTGGACCAAGCGATCCTGCACCGCCTCGACTTCCGTCGAGCGTTCCTTAAGGGCTGGAACGAAGGGTTTTTTCTGGCGCAACAGGCTTTTTAGCCAGCCGCTGTCGGTCTCACGATCAATGAAGATCTGCAGAAAATCCTTGCGGGGAATCTTGCACTGCTTGACGCAGATCTCCATGACGATTTTTTCTTGTTGCCGGATCTCGTCCACTACTGCGCGCACTTGCTGGCCGAGCTGCTCTGACATGCGTGGGATGAGCTTGAAGACCAGGAACTTCTCTTGCAGTTCCTTGCGTGCGTCCTGGCTTTTCGGGTGGTTGCGGCCGTTCTTTTTGGCCGCCGTCTGCACTTTCTTTTGCAAGCGGCGGAATTCTTCGAAGTGCGCCTTGACCTCTTCCGGATCGAGCTGGTTGGGGATCGGATCCGATGCTTCGTCACCCCCTTCTTCTTCATCGGTGGGCGGCACTGCAGCCTCTGGCTCAGCGATGATTTCGACTTCTTCGCGGACTTCGGCGGTCGGAACGGTGAGATCGATGAAGCCGCTGATCACCTCGGTGATTTTGCCGTCGGTGCTCGCGGTGCGATCATATTCCGCCAGAAAGGTTTCGGTGACTGCCGGGAAATCCGCCATCGCGGACAGCACCTGATTCAGCCCGTCTTCGATCCGCTTCGCGATTTTGATTTCGCCCTCGCGGGTGAGCAGATCGACCGTGCCCATTTCCCGCATGTACATGCGTACCGGATCAGTGGTGCGGCCGAATTCGGTATCGACGGCCGCGATCGCGGCTGCCGCTTCTTCTGCCGCCTCTTCATCAACCTCGGGTTCATTCATCAAAATCGCATCGAGATCAGGCGCCGTCTCGTGGACAGTGATCCCCATGTCATTGATCATGTTGATGATATCCTCGATCTGTTCGGGATCGACGATGTCATCGGGCAGATGATCATTGACTTCGTGGTAGGTCAGAAACCCCTGTTCCTTACCCTTCGCAATCAACCGTTTGAGTTGCGATTGTTCGTCGTTCGATTCGATATCGTCGAGGGTTTCCATGGGCCTTACCTGTGGTCGAATGCTGCAGCGACGGACGACCATGCGGCCGCCCAGATGAGCGTATTAGAGTTTAGTACAAAGCTATTGTTCCGCCAGGGTGGCGCGGAAATAGCCGCGAAGTATAACTGAGAAGGTCACGCGCGAGCCACCCCGGCAATCAGCGCGGCTCCTCGCGCAAGGTCCGTTGGAGCTTGGCCCGCGTGGGCGCCGCCAGCTCGCCGGGTGCGCCTGGCGAGTTTTCGATCAGCCGCGTGCGCCAATGGCGTTGGGCGTGTTTGAGAATTTGCTGAAGGGCACCGCTGAATTCCGCGCCCCACAGTTCTGCCGCGAGGACGACCGCTGGCGCCAGAATTTCGTCGATCAAGGGCATCTGAGGGGTGTCGCGATAATGCTCAACTAATGCGCCAGAGGTAGTCGCTGGGTGTGCACGCAGAAATTCCAGTAAATCGACTAACAAGGCGAGCCGGGGATCGGAAGTGACATCCAAGGCCGGGAAATCTTCGGCAAGTTGCGCCAAGGCCGGCTGATGCAGGAGCAGTCCCAAGGCACGACTCAATACCGGTTGTACGCGTTGGCGTGGCTTCAGGTGGGGGGCGGATGCGGGGTGTGCGGCGGGGCGGAGCGGGACATGCGGGGCCGCCGGCAGCGCCACGGCAGTTTGCGCCAGCTGGGCTAGCCGTTCCACAAGAAGCTGGCGGAATGTCCCCGCAGGTACCTTATGAATCAACGGCTTCGCGAGGGCGACCAGGCGAGCGCGTCCTTCGAGCGAGCGCTTATCGGCCTGTTCTTCGAGGGTGTTGAAGAGCAATTCGGAGAGTCCGACAAAGCGCTCCGTGGACTCAAATGCTGTACGGCCTTCCTGGCGCACCAAGCTATCGGGATCCTGTCCCTCTGGAAGGAATAAGAAGGCGGCGCTTCGTCCGTCCTGCAATAAGGGCAGGGCAGCCTCTAAGGCCCGCCAGCTGGCGCGTTTGCCGGCCGCGTCGCCATCGAAACAGAACACAATCTCGGGCACTGCGCGAAACAATTGTTCGAGATGTTCGGCGGTGGTCGCGGTGCCCAAGGTTGCGACGGAGTAACCGATGCCGTGCTGGGCGAGGGCCACCACATCCATATAGCCTTCGACAATCAACATGCGCGAGAGCTTGGTGTTGGCCTTCAGCGCGAGGTCGAGTCCGTAGAGTTCGCGGCGCTTGTGAAAAATCGGCGTTTCGGGCGAGTTAAGATATTTCGGTTCGCCCTGGTCGAGCACTCTTCCGCCAAACGCGATACAGCGCCCGCGGCGATCACGAATCGGAAACATAATGCGATCACGAAAACGGTCGTAACAGCCACCGCCCTCACGTTCCACCGTGAGGCCAGCGACTCCCAATAGGCGCTGGCGTTCTGGGCTGGTGCCGAGGGCAAGGAAGAGGGTGTCCCAACCGACCGGCGCGTAGCCAATGCCGAAACGTTTCGCCACCTCGCCTGTTAATCCCCGGCCTTTGAGGTAGGCGACAGCGCGTTCACGTGAGGGATGCGCGCGCAGGAGCTGTATAAAGAGCTGCTCGGCGTCCGCCATCATTGAGTAGAGTGCGCTGTGATCTTCGCGCGGGGCGTCACTGCCACCCTCAAATTCCACCGTGAGGCCTACCCGAGTGGCTAAATCTTCGACCGCTTCAGTAAAACTCAAGCCGCCGTGATTCATTAAAAACCCTATTGCCGAACCATGCTGGCCACAGCCGAAGCAGTGGTAGAACTGCTTCTCCGGACTCACGGTGAAGGAAGGGGTTTTTTCGTTATGAAAGGGGCAGAGGCCCTGAAAATCGCGCCCCGCCTTTTTCAGCGGCACGGCTTGACCAACGATATCGACGATATCGACCCGTGCTAGAAGCTGATCCACGAAAGGTCTCGCGATGCGGCCGGCCATGACTTCGGGTGCCCGTGAGTCGCGCGGAAATGCGCGGTCCGATTCTACGGGAGAATGCGCGAATGAACCGCGACGCCTTAGCTGCTGGTGAGACGGGCTTTGACAGTGGCGCTCACGGCTGCGATATCTGCACGACCGATGAGTTGCGAACGCAGGGCGTTCATTACCCTGCCCATGTCCTTGATCTGGGTGGCGCCGAGTTCGGCAATCGTGCCTGCGATCAGGCTGGAAATTTCATCGGCGCTGAGGGGGAGCGGCAAAAATTCTTCAATAATCTTCAGCTCGATGCGTTCTTTATCCGCCAAATCTTGGCGTTGCGCAGCATCGAATTGAGTAATGGAATCGCGGCGTTGATTGGTGAGCTTGGTCAGAATCCCAATGATCGCCGCCTCATCTAGTTCTATGCGCTCGTCCACTTCGACCTGCTTTAGCGCGGCCAGCATGCCGCGCAAGGTGACTGAGCGCAGCTTGTCGCCTGCCTTCAATGCCGCTTTCACGTCGGCATTCATGCGGTCTTTCAAGATGGACATGGTTGGCTGCAGGAAGGATTCGGCGGGAATCCGGAGCACGCACTTAGTAAGGGCGGACCTTGCGTGCGACCGAACGAGCGGCTTTCTTCTGCCAGCGCTTCACGGCCGCAGCCGCTTTTCTTTTACGTTCCTGGGTTGGCTTCTCGTAGAATTCACGCTTATGGACTTCGGCCAGCACACCAGCTTTTTCGCAGGCGCGCTTGAAACGGCGCATCGCTATATCAAAGGGTTCGTTTTCGCGGATCTTGACGCTGGGCATACGTGCTTCTATTCCTGGATTCAAGGCCTGTTGAGGATCCCGGATCGTACCGACGACCCTGCCCAATGTCTATAAGACATCACCACGCGATGACTGACCATGAATATCCTCGGGATTGAGACCTCCTGCGATGAGACCGGGGTCGCCGTCTATAACCAGACGCGGGGCCTCTTGGCGCATCAACTCTACAGCCAGGTAGCCATGCATGAGGCCTACGGTGGAGTCGTTCCTGAACTCGCCTCGCGCGATCATGTCCAGAAATTAGCCCCCCTGATCAAAGAAACCCTGCGCGAAGCGGGAATCGCGGTCACGGACCTTACCGCCATTGCCTATACCGCAGGGCCCGGCCTGATTGGCGCGTTGCTGGTGGGTGCGACGTTGGCGCGCAGCCTCGCTTGGTCGCTCGGCATTCCGGCGATTGCGGTACACCATATGGAGGCGCATTTGTTGGCGCCAATGCTGGAGCCGGAGCCACCTGAGTTTCCTTTTCTGGCATTACTCGTGTCGGGTGGGCATACCCTGTTGGTCCGCGTGACGGGTCTCGGGTGCTACGAAATTCTGGGCGAATCGCTGGATGATGCAGCGGGCGAAGCCTTCGACAAGACCGCCAAACTGCTCGGACTTGGTTATCCGGGTGGCCCGGCAGTCGAACGCCTGGCAGCCCGCGGCGTGGCTGGACGGTTTGTGTTTCCACGCCCGATGACGGATCGCCCAGGCCTGGATTTCAGTTTCAGTGGTTTGAAGACCGCCGTTGCGAATACGGTCCGTGAAAACGCGCACGATGAGCAAACCAAAGCGGATATTGCGCGGGCTTTCATGGACGCGGTGGTCGCAACTTTCGTGATCAAATGCCGACGCGCCCTGCGTGCGACTGGTCTCAAAACAATGATAGTGGCCGGTGGGGTGAGCGCGAACCGCGCACTCCGCGAGGCGCTAGACGCGCTGGCCAAGTCGGAACAGGCAAGGGTCTTTTATCCGCAGGCCCAGTTCTGCACAGATAATGGCGCGATGATTGCGTACGCAGGATATCTGCGGCATTGCGCAGGTGTCCATGCGCCGCTGGGGTTCGCCGCGCGTGCGCGCTGGTCGTTAGCAGACGCAACCTTGGAGAGCGCGCACAACTCAAGCACGCCGCGCACCGATCCGGCCTTCGGTACCGGCGCGTAGGCGATGGATGTTTTCGCGATGACGCCAGAAAACTGCGGCGACCATCACCAGTGCGGCACCCACATAAGGATGTGGCAGCTGCAGCGCGAGCACAAAGACTGGCGTCAGTGCCGCAGCGCAGAGCGCCGCCAGCGAGGAATAACGTGACCACGCGGCCACCACCAGCCAACTCACGACGAAACCACAGCCCAAGCGCCAGTCGTAACCAAAAATAACCCCGATCAAGGTGGCGACTCCCTTGCCGCCCTTGAATGAAAAGAACACCGGGAACAAATGACCGAGAAACGCGGCGACTCCCGCGAGGGCGACGGTGAGCGGCGATAAGCCATAGAAAGTTTCTGAGCCAACAAGACCAGTTAGCACATTGGTCAGGCTGGTTGTTGCCGGATTGGTTGAGGAAGAGAACTCAAAGGCAGGCGCGTTGACTGTCGTTCCATTGGGCACATTGCCCAGGATTTGCAATCGAAAATTTAAATTGTTTCCGCCAACGTTAGCGGGTTGCACGCAATAGAGAGTTTGCCCATCTGCGGTCACGCCCGATGTGCCTCCGGCTGTAATTTGCGCAGTAGTTAAAGCAACAAGGCTGACGTTTTGGCAACCACCTGCGCCTGTTGGCAAATCTTTTGCATCAAAAAAAGCGACTTGGTTTAGCGCTGGGCCTACGTAACTTCCTGGCAGCGTAAATGAGCCTACCGACAATTTCATGAGCGCTTGCGGATCCGTTGGCGTGACGGAAAAACCGAAGCGGTAGGTGGCGTAATCAAATGTACGAATGTTGTTGTCTGATGCGCTGGCGTCATCGACACTAAACGGCGCTGAGCCTGATGCCAGCATGCCCGCGACCAATTGGTTGATATCAGCAGATGCAGGCAGCGCGGCAAACAGAGACATGCATGAAATGAGTAATCTGCAATACATTGCTTTGCGATAGCCAGCTAGCTTTGCAAAAACTCGATTGAAGGACCCAGAAACCGACGTGTCGTGTTGCATTTCATGTGCCCATGCAGGTTACAAATATTAACTTATAA
>JANOVQ010000684.1:0-7531 GCA_031417495.1 Pseudomonadota bacterium
ATTTCCGTGAAATTGATGCGGCGTATGGTCAGGCGCTTGATATTGAACGCGGTTATCTCACCTTCGACGGGCCACTCGATAATCCACAGCTCGAGGTGCGCGCAATAAGGCCAGACATCGATGTCGTCGCTGGCGTGCGGGCGACTGGCGGTATGCAGGCCCCAGTCTTCGATTTGTTCTCCGAACCTGCGCTGCTCGACGCGGAGGTTCTGTCATACATCATTACGGGCAAAGGATTCGATGACGCGTCGTCCGGACAGGCGGGACTGATCGCGCGCGCAGCGCTTAGCCTAAGCGCCGAACGATCCTCTACCGTGACCAGCCGAGTGGCTCATGCATTTGGCTTGGATGAACTTTCCCTCGATGCTGGTGCCACTCTCAATAAAACGTCGTTGGTGGCAAGCAAGCGGCTTTCACCAAAGCTTTCGCTACGCTCAGAGTTCAATCCCTTCGATCGCCTGTGGGCATTCTTCCTAAACTATAAGCTGAACGCGCGCTGGAGTGTGGAAGCGGAGTCCGGTGTGCGCCAGGGCGCGGATGTGTTGTACTCAGTGGAACACGATCAGTTAATCCCAGACAATCCGCTCGATTCAAGCACCTGGGATAAATAGCGGTTAGCTCTTGAAAGTCGCTACGAGCGCACGAGACGCCTGGGGTTGTATCGCGAGTACCGAATTCAGGATCAGCAAGGTGGGATAATCCGCTTTGCAGAGCAGGGATATCGCGCGGTCGGTCGCCGATAGGCACACCGTGCGCAGGGTCTCACCACGGATCGGCTTGGTCACGCGAGCGCACCACCGTTCCTGTGCAAACGATCAACGGCCGCGCAAATCGCCGTGCCAGGCGAGAATTTTCACGCAGAAAATCACCGCTATTACGGGCCCTGATCTTCAGGAAAGGTGCTCCGCAAAAATTTGTGATACGCCGCAAAATCCCTGTTTAACCCAGTGGGGGTCAGCTGGTAATCAGCCATGTCGTACCTGAAGGTACCCAATTTATGAATCGGATTGGAGGCCTCCCAATGCCGCATGTTTTGGACGGACTCGTCGCGCAAGGGCATATCGAAGAACTGGTAAATCTTGGCCGCCAATTCCGCACTGGCACCGATGATTCCCCGGTAGTGGATGTCCAGGATATTCATGGCCGGCAGGCGCTGCCTCACCCGCAGGTTTTCCTCCAAGCCCATCACGAGCCCCGCCTTGATCATTTCATAGTTGGGTTTGGTGTCCGAAAACGGAGCATGGAAGGTGTCGAGTAAGCGGCACAGGCTCGGCACGGTTTGATTCGGCGTGCGATGGCTCATCAGCACGGGCATCCGGAAAAACCTCGAGAATGGACGGTTCGAGTCCGGCGTACAAAGGACTTTTCAGTACCCACGTCTTGTGTTGCCCCGTCTGCCATTGCAGGTATTTCAACATATCGCGGAGATATTCGAAGGTGATGGTCGGGCTTTGGGAAGGCAGCCATTGCAGGTAGCCGGTGAGCGTACTGAACGCGATAAAAACGCCGCTGACGAGACTATGTTCCAGCAGGAGACTTTCTTCCTCTGGTTCAAACGTGCCGAAGCGGTGTCCAAGTTTGGCGTCTGGTGACATTTCGTCGAACCAGCGGATAAAGGCTCGCGCTTCTTCAATCCTGACTTTTGGTGATTCAGCAACGGACCCGGTGATCAGGGAAGGATGATACGTGTGCCAGAAAGTGAGATAGTTAAAATCCCCCGAAGATGCCAGGAGCTTCTGGATCTTGGTGGTGCCGCTTCTGAGCAGGCCATAGACAAAAATCGGTCGCTCGATCTGAATCTCCGCAATTTCGGGATGTCTGGCGAAGTCTCGTTGCATTCGCAGCCGGTTGCAGAGCAGGCGTAATAGCTTCTTCTCAATCGCAGCAGCGCCCTGCTCATGCAGGCAGGCGTCGTTGTTGTAAGCCGCATGCAAAACTTTGAGCGGTTCAACAGCCCCTTCATCGACGGTGTCGATGCCGGTAATCTCTCTCGCTCTGGACATCATCTGTGCGGCGGACATCTGCAGCTGATAAGTTTTTTTCGTCTGATTCATTAAGGTTCCTCTGCCAGATTAAGTTGATGAGCGCACACCGCGCCGCCGCCCCATTCCCAGTACACCAGAGGCGGGTGCGAGTCGCAAAATCGCGGGCGGGAGTGGCACCGTTCCCGCGCCAATGCTGATCGAGAAAAACGCTCCGTCGGTGACCCCGGGATCGAAATTCAGCAGCGCAGTGAGCGTCTCTTGCATGGCTTGTGACAAGAACCTGATGTCGTGGTTAATCAGCAGCTCGGCGCCGCGGTTGGTCTCCCAGTCGAACACGCTTGGGCCAAGCGACCGCGTCTGTGGGGGGGGGCGGGATCCAGAATCACGCGAGGAAACAGCGGGCCAAAGAAACTCATGGTCGGTGCTGAGAAAATGTCCTGGTTGGACAGGTTTGCCGAGCAATAGCGTCGCGTTGGCTTCGTTATTGACCATGCCGTCGTTGGGATTGGCCAGCAGGGCATCGACCGCGCCTTGATCTGCCGCATATGACGGTTTGTACGGGATCACTGGCTGCACCTTATGTAACATCGCGCGGCGCCAGCGCCGCTTCCGCGCAACGTCCCACAACATCACAGAGGATTCGCAACCGCCATGAGTGACGCATCCAATGCGCCGTCCGATGCGGGCTCGTCTCGCACGCTTTTCGGTACCTTCAGCGGTGTGTTCACACCGAACGTGCTCACGATCCTCGGCGTTATCATGTTCCTGCGCTTCGGCCAGATTGTCGGCCAATCCGGGATTATCGACGCCATCATCATCGTGTTGTGCGCCAAGCTGATCACATCCTTGACCGCAGTATCGTTGGCGGGTGTTGCGACCAACATCCGGGTGAAAGGCGGCGGCGCCTATTTTCTGATCAGCCGCAGCCTCGGCCCGGAATTCGGCGGTGCGATCGGCGTGGTGTTTTTTCTGGCGCAGGCGGTTTCAGTGGCAATGTACGTCATCGGTTTCACCGAAGCGTTTACGAATGCGTTCCCTGCATCGGAGGCGTATCAGCCGCTGGTCGCGACGACGATCAACGTTATCGTCTTCATCTGCGTGTTCATCGGCGCCAGCTGGACGATCAAGGTGCAGTTCGGAATTCTCGCGGTGCTGGGGATTTCGTTGCTGTCGTTCTACCTCGGCGCCCTGATGCATTTCTCGCCGCACACGGCGGTTGCGAACCTGCATGCCGGCTACACGCCCGGGCAGAGCGTATTCACGATGTTCGCGCTGTTCTTTCCGGCGGCAACCGGAATCATGGCCGGCGCCAACATGTCGGGCGACCTGAAGGAGCCCGACAAGTCGTTGCCGTTCGGCACCTTCGCCGCAATCGCGGTGACCGCGCTGATCTATCTGTCGATGGTGCTGCTGCTCGGCGGCGTGGCGTCGCGCGAGGAATTGATCACCAACAATTTCGTCATGAAGGACATCGCGCTGGTGTCGGTGTTGATCGTGGTCGGTGTGTTTGCGGCGACGTTGTCATCTGCGCTCGGCAGCATGATGGGCGCACCGCGCGTACTGCAGGCGCTCGCCAAGGACGAGATATTTCCGGCGATCCGCTGGCTCGCGCGGGGCAGCGGCGTCTCCAACGAACCCCGCTATGCGACCGCGGTGACGTTTCTGATTGCACAGGGCGCGATCATGGTCGCGGACCTCGATCTCATCGCGCCGATCATCACGATGTTCTTCATGGTGACCTACGGGATGCTGAACCTGGCGTGTTTCTACGAAGGCTATTCGAAGAACCCGAGCTTCCGGCCGCGATTCCGGTTCAGCCACTGGTCCATCTCGTTGGCCGGCGCGATCGGTTGCGGTGTCGCAATGCTGCTGATGGCGCCGCTGTGGGCCGCCGTGGCGGTGGCCGGCATGTGGGGCCTGTACCGTTACATCGGGCGCGCAGAGGTGCGCGCGCGCTTCGGCGACGTGCAAAGCGGAGTCGCGCTCGAGCAGGCGCGTAAGGCGTTGCTGCGGCTCCAGGAAGAATCGTATCACCCGAAAAACTGGCGACCGATGATTCTCGCGCTCGCCGGCGGCGTGTGGAACCGCTATCACCTGGCGGAATACGGATTCTGGCTCAGTGCCGGCCGCGGTCTGCTGAGCTTCGGGCAGGTCGTCACCGGCGATGTCGAACATCGTATCGAGCTGCGCCGGCGTCACGAGCGCCGTCTGCGGGAATTCATTCAGGCTGAGGAGTTACATGCGTTTCCGGTCGTCGTCGAGGAAGATCTGATCGCCGGCGTGAAGGCAATGCTGCAGTGTTACGGCATCGGCGGCGTGCGGCCCAACACGATCATGCTGGGGTGGACCGAAGACCCGGCACGGCTCGAGCCGATGGGCCGCATCCTGCGGCTGTTGCGCGACTTCTACCGCAACATCGTCATCGTGAAGTGCGCAGAGGAACGCGCGCGTTGGGTGGCGCCGAAGGGCACCATAGACCTGTGGTGGCACACGCGGGAGAACGGATCACTGATGCTGATGCTCGGGCACCTGCTCGTGCAGAACCGGGAGTTTCGCGACCACCCCATCCGCGTGCTCAACGTCGTGCCGGACGAGTCGGCGAAGCCCGGCGTCACCGCGCATCTCACACGTCTGGTCGAAGCCGCACGGATCGATGCCGAAATCGAGGTCATCGTCGCCGACGACATTGTCACCGAGATGCGCAAACGATCGCGCAAGGCAGCGGTGGTGTTCATGGGTTTCGATCCGCCGGAACCGGGCAGCGCCCAGGTCTTCGCCGAAAATTATTACCGTGTCATGGAGCATCTCGACACGGTAATTCTGGTCCACAGCGTCGGCGACGTCGACTTGGAGGCGTGACGCATCGCCGACTCAGGACTGAGGGAAAGGCTGTGCGTGCGGCGCACTTCCTTCTGAACCGTTCAATTGATGGCGCGCGCCGTGAGGATTTCGGCGTATCGAGTTGAGGCAGGTCATACGCCGTGCCTCGACTAAGTTTCAGTAACTCCGCTGGCCGCGTAATGGAAAGGGCGTGGTCCCGCTCAAGCGTGACTTTGCGCGCAAACTCCTTCTAGCCAGATGGCTTCCAGTCTGGCTTGATCCCCAGAGTTTCCACTTATCGCGCTGCGCAAATTTGTGGGGCCACTTCTATCCTTCCTGGCACCACGCCATGCTCACTGAGCACTTAAGTCCGCGAGGGCATCGAGCACTAATCCAGTGCCGGCAGCAATTAGCAGGATGTCGCTCGCCACACGCACATACCGATAACCTGCAGGCGGCACACCCAGGTTAACGACGACTGTCGGCGGCAACTCGTAGTACTTCACTTCGCGCGCCAATGGTCGGCCGACAACCCACTGGCGTGCCAAGCCGGGTGCCGTACACCCGTTGCGCTTCTTGGCAAGGCCGGGTGGGCAACGGCCATGATCCCGTTCTTCGGAGAAGTAGTTGTGGATGACTACGCGGTGTTGTTCAGTAAAATACTTCTGATCATGCTTACGTTGATCACGATGATGATCAGCGTGTTTATATTTTTGAGTATTCCTGTCATTTGTGCTTTGCTCGCGATGCTTCTCTCCACGCGGAGGCTTATCAGCGTGCGCGCCTCCACTTACGAGCATCACCATCAACAATGCGGAGATACTCCGCATCGCGTGAATACGAATATGGCGCATATTGAAAATCCTGATTTTTGGGTTGCCGAAGTATCTTGTGATAATCATGCGGGACCTCTGCTTATTGCGAACCACCTGGCCCCGATAAATGCACGAAGTGTGACATGTGTGTTTTTCTATGCGGTAAACCGCCCGAGGATTTGCATTTAAAAGTGATCCGCCTCGGGAGGCCAGAGTATGGCTCAGGTCTTTGCGGGTTTTCTGGTTTTACTCTGCTTCTTGGTTTTGGTTGAGCTGAGTTTGAAGCGGTAGGACTCGTTGCCGCTCTCGACCATGTGGCAGTGATGGGTCAGTCGATCGCGCTGTGCAGTTTTTGTCGGCTTCATCGGCAGTCCCGTCTAAGGATGACGTCCGATTAAAGCGGATTTTCGATTCAAGTCGCGCCGACATCGGCGACAGGAGATCGCGCAGCGCGTGTGCGATTAATCGCTCTTTAATGAGTCTTTTCTCGTTAGCCTCTTCCCCATCCGAGTTGATGCGTGCTCGCGACGCCACTCGTGGCGAAGGCATTTTAAAGACCTTCAAGAAATGCGGCACTCGTGGGAGCGCTGGTCGTTGTGTGCGTTCGGGCGGAACTTAATCCGCCTTCAGCAGGGCCTTGAAAGCGCAGTCCTCCCGAAGGAGGACTGCAGCGGTTGGAGTTGGATCCTATTCCGCGACGATGAGGTCCACTCTACGGTTCTGCGCGCGGCCTTCGGCGGTATCGTTCGTGGCGACCGGTCGGCTCTCGCCGTACCCAGCAACATTCAGCCGCGACGCATCGATCCCTTTCGCCACTAGATAATTAACCACGGCTTGCGTGCGCCGCTCGGACAGCCGCTGGTTGTACGCATCGGAACCCACGCTGTCCGTGTGCCCTTCGATGTTGACATGAACGCGGCTGTGTTCGGTCATCACGTTAGCTGCGAAATCGAGCTTTGCACTCGCTGCAGGACGTAGGGTGGCCTTGTCGAAATCGAAATAGGTGCCTTCAAGACTTATTATCTTGGTGCCCACTTCAGGATCAGCCGGCGGCGGCGGCGGTGGCGGCGGTGGCGCGGGTGGTGGTGGCGGCGCAGGTTCGACGGCAGCCATCATCGGCTTCTCCGGTTCCTTACACAGGAGTGCGCCCAAGAGCGCACCACCCGCAGCGGACAATGCGGTCACATCTTCTTTGTGATCGGTCCCCACATAAGCGGCACCACCTCCAGCGAGAGCGCCAGCGGCAATACACACCATGGGGTGCACCTTGATCGTCGAGCAGGCCGCAAGCCCCAAGGTAAGACCGATGACTACGGTCGTTTTAGTGAAATTTTTCATTACCACGTAATGTTCCTTAATTAAGTGAAAGATTCTTGTCGAGTGGTTCTAAGCGAGAACCCCTGCCGACCTTTGCAATCCCCTCGCCACATTGGCCCAACACGGACTTATCAAAGCTACTGACTCGAGGCGGTTCGTTATGGTGACCCATGAATTCATGAATTTCAACCAGTTAGTAACCGAAATTCCCGCCGCTTCTAGACCTGCCAACACTTTTTCGCCGACGCCGGCGCGCGCGATAAGGAGGTTTGCTTTTTGAGGTGGGAGTGGGTGCGGGTACCGGAAGCGGGCACCAGCGGGTTCATCATTCCCAAAAAATCGCCACAACGGTTCCTTATTTCGCCCGCGCAAGGAGCCGCCGCGCTCGCGCCACTACCGGCTGGTCGATCATCGCGCCTTCGAAGGCGACCGCCCCCTTACCCACAGCAAGTGCCACATCGAAGGCCGCAATGAGCCGCCTCGCGTGCTCCACCTCAGTTGGCGATGGCCCGTATTCGTCATTGATGATGGGTACCTGCGCGGGATGGATGCAGGCTTGGCACGCGAAGCCCAACGCGCGCGACCGCTTCAGCG
>JANOVQ010000685.1:0-4487 GCA_031417495.1 Pseudomonadota bacterium
TGATGGTGCCGATGTCGGTCTGCTCCGTTCCGACGACGCGTATGTCGAGACAGACCAAAAGACCAAGGATCGCTTTGCGGTGTTTCTCGATGGCACGAGTTACGCCGGACGACCGGGCGCGCTCGATTATGTCGTCACCCATTTCACGAAATATGCGCTGCGCATCGAGTCGCGCGCGCCGACTGATGTGTCGAACATGGTGAATTACATGCGCACCGGCGATTTACTAAAGTACGACGCGGCGGGATTTCAGGCTGAATTGCAGTGGCGAATCGCGCGCCCGGTGGGTGCGCTCCTGTTACCCTTGCTCGCCGTGCTCATTGGGCTCGCAAGTACGGGCGATAATTGGTATCTCGGCTTATTGACCGCCATCTCCGGCTATTTCGTGTACAGCAACTTGCTTGGCGTGGCGAACGCCTTGTCGCGTAAAGGGACACTGGCGCCGGAACTGGGCACGTGGCTGGTCCAGCTCGGGCTACTCGCGGTGATCGGACTGCTGTATTGGATTCAACGTAATCCTGGCCGCTTTCAAGTCGCTAATGTCGCAGCACAGCGTTGAGTCAGGGCATTAAGGGATTTCTCATGAGCGAATTGGAGTCCACCCTCCGTCACCAACTCACCGAACGTATTCTGATCCTGGATGGCGCCATGGGGACCATGATCCAGGCCCACCACCTGACCGAAGCCGACTATCGCGGCGATCGCTTTGGCGCACATTCGATTGATTTGAAAGGCAACAACGACCTCCTGAGCCTCGTGCGTCCCGACCTCATCGCCGGTATCCACGTGCAATTCCTGGAGGCTGGCGCCGACATTATCGAAACGAACACCTTTAATTCGACGCGGATCGCGCAAACTGACTATCGCCTTGGCGATTACGCCTACGAACTGAATCGCGAGGGCGCGCGAATCGCGCGGCGCGCCGCAGACGCAGCTTCAACTCCCGCTAAACCGCGCTACGTGGCCGGCGTACTGGGGCCCACTAATCGCACCGCATCAGTCTCTCCAGACGTGCATGACCCAAGTTTTCGCAATGTGACCTTTGCGGAGCTGCACGCGAGTTATACAGAAGCGATCAAGGGTCTCATCGATGGTGGTGCGGATCTGTTACTGGTCGAAACTATTTTCGACACGCTGAATTGCAAGGCCGCCATCTACGCGCTCGAAGAATTCTTCGAGGCGGCCGGTCGAAGAGTGCCGGTCATGATTTCCGGCACCATCACGGATCGCAGTGGGCGCACCCTCACCGGCCAAACCACCGAAGCCTTCTGGAACTCTATTCGCCACGTGAAGCCACTTCTGGTTGGCTTAAATTGCGCGCTCGGGGCACAGGATCTGCGGCCGTATGTGGAAGAGCTGTCGCGTATCGCGAACACCTTCATCAGTTTGCACCCGAATGCTGGTTTGCCAAATGAGTTCGGTGGCTATGACGAGACACCGGCTTACATGGCCGAAGTACTCGAGGATTTCGCGAAAGCGGGGTTCTTGAATATGGTGGGCGGGTGTTGTGGGACGACCCCCGCCCATATTGCCGCGATCGCCCACGCAGTCGAACATCTGCCGCCACGCCGGGTGCCGGAAATCCCCCCGTACTGCCGCCTGAGTGGGTTAGAGCCGTTGAATATCACCCCCGACACGGGTTTCGTGAACGTAGGTGAGCGCACCAATGTCACTGGCTCACCGAAATTCGCGACGCTCATCCGCGAAGGCAAGCTTGAAGCTGCGCTCGATATTGCGCGCCAACAGGTCGACAACGGCGCGCAAATTATCGATATCAACATGGATGAGGGCATGTTGGATTCGGAAGCGCTGATGGTCGAATTTCTGAATCGAGTGGCCTCCGATCCGGATATCTCGCGTGTCCCGATCATGCTGGATTCTTCGAAGTGGAGCGTGCTGGAAGCGGGCATGCGCTGTCTGCAGGGCAAGGGCGTGGTGAACTCCATCAGCCTTAAGGAAGGTCCGGAAAAATTCAAGCAACAGGCCACCCTGGTTCAGCGCATGGGCGCCGCGGTCATTGTCATGGCCTTCGATGAACACGGTCAGGCGGATACTGCACAACGTAAATTACAGATCTGTGAGCGGAGCTATCGACTGCTCGTTGATGAAGTCGGTTTTGCCCCGGAAGACATCATCTTCGATCCGAATATCCTGACCGTCGCCACGGGAATCGAAGAACATAATGACTACGCAATCGCTTTTTTTGAGGCGACGCGTGCGATTAAGCAACATCTACCGCATGCACTGGTCAGTGGTGGTCTCAGCAATGTGTCGTTCTCGTTCCGTGGCAATAACCCCGTGCGTGAGGCCATGCACTCCGCATTTCTGTATCACGCAATCAAGACCGGGCTGGATATGGCCATCGTCAACGCTGGCCAGCTCGGCATCTATGACAAGGTTCCGGCGGAACTTCTCGCAAGAGTTGAAGATGTGCTGTTCAATCGGCGCCCTGACGCGACGGATCGCCTGGTCGTATTTTCAAGCGATGTAAAGGCCGAAGAACGTGCAGAAAGTGGGATTGAAGCTTGGCGACTGGGTGCGGTGGGCGAGCGGCTGACCTATGCGCTGGTCAAGGGTGTCGCCGATTTCGTGGTGGCGGACGCAGAGGAAGCCCGCCTCGCCGCCAATCATCCGCTCGATGTGATCGAAGGCCCGTTGATGGCGGGCATGAATGTGGTCGGCGATTTATTCGGTGCCGGCAAAATGTTTCTGCCGCAGGTGGTGAAGAGTGCGCGCGTGATGAAAAAAGCTGTCGCTCATCTCATCCCTTTTATCGAAGCCGCCAAGGCTGCTGGCAGCACGCGCACCGCTGGTAAAATTGTGCTCGCCACCGTAAAAGGGGATGTGCACGACATCGGCAAGAATATCGTCGGCGTGGTACTTCAGTGTAATAACTTCGAGGTGATCGATCTCGGGGTGATGGTGGCCTGCAACGATATTCTCGATGCGGCGGTACGCGAGGGTGCAACCCTGGTCGGCCTTTCAGGCCTGATCACCCCCTCGCTTGAGGAAATGGTGCACGTTGCGAGCGAGATGGAGCGACGCAAGCTGCAGTTGCCGCTGCTAATTGGCGGCGCGACCACCTCACGCACGCACACGGCCGTAAAAATCGCACCGGCCTACTCTGGCCCAGTGGTGCACGTGAAGGATGCCTCGCGCGCAGTCGGGGTTGCCACCAAGCTCGAGAGTCGCGATATGAAGCGCGGTTTCGTCGCGCAGATTAACGACGAGTATGCGACCGTGCGCGAACGCCACAAGCAGCGGCAGTCAGGCATCGAATGGTTGACCTTGGATGAAGCACGCCGCAATCACTTTGATGCGGGGTGGGGCGAGTATAGTCCGCCACGGCCCCGCGAATTGGGCATCAAGGTGTTCACCGACTGGCCGCTTAGCGATCTTGTCGATTACATCGACTGGACACCGTTCTTCTCTGCGTGGGAACTCGCGGGGCGCTATCCACGCATTCTGAACGACGAAATCGTCGGCGAAGAAGCACGTCGGGTGTTCGCTGACGGCCAACAGATGTTGGCGGAAATCGTTGCTACCGCCGCGCTCCAAGCCCGCGCTGTCGTGGGCTTATTTCCGGCCAATGCAAGTGGCGTGGATGATATTGAAGTCTATGCCGACGAGCGGCGCCGCAGCGAACTCGCTGTCGTGCATAGCCTGCGTCAACAACAACGCAAGCCCGGCGGCCAGCCGAATTTCGCGCTCGCGGATTTTATGGCACCGAAAGACATCGCGCTCCCGGACTATCTCGGCGCGTTTGCAGTATCAGCCGGGTTCGGCTTAGACGCCATCGTCGCGCGCTATGAACGCGAGCATGATGACTACAACGCAATTATTGCCAAGGCGCTTGCTGACCGCTTAGCCGAAGCCCTGGCCGAACGTTTACACGCCTATGTGCGGCAAGAAGTATGGGGCTATGCGCCCGACGAGGCTTTGGACGCCGAGTCGCTCATCGGTGAGCGCTATCGAGGCATCCGTCCGGCCCCCGGCTATCCGGCCTGCCCCGATCACACCGAGAAGCCGCTTATCTGGCAGCTGCTCGAGGTCGAAAAAAATACCGGCATTGAATTGACTGAAAGTTATGCGATGTACCCTGGCGCGGCGGTGTGCGGCTGGTACTTCTCGCATCCCAAGGCGCGGTATTTCGGTGTTGGCAAAATCAATCGCGATCAGGTTCACGATTATGCGAAGCGCAAGGGCATGGATCTCCGTGAAACCGAGCGCTGGCTGGCGCCGAACCTGGGTTATGAACCCGAGTAACTCCAGTTAATTCCATGGCACTATCCAGCACACCCGTTAACGAACTGCTTCACGCGCAGGCGCCACGTCCCGCGGTCAACGTTGCTGGTTGGGTGCGCACCCGGCGAGATGCCAAAGAGTTTTCGTTTCTGGAGCTCAACGATGGCTCCTGTCTAGCGAGCCTCCAAGTGGTGGTTGATTCGCAATGTGCGGGTTATGCCCAAATTAAAGAGGCGAGCACT
>JANOVQ010000686.1:0-2600 GCA_031417495.1 Pseudomonadota bacterium
GGCAGGCCCTGTACGACGAAGTTAAAGACCAGAATTTCATGATCATCGCGGTGGCCGAAGAAAGCCGTGGCAATGAAACTGCGCGCGAGTGGATTGAACTCGCCAAGCCTGGCTATGTCACATTGATCGATCGCGAACATCACGTGGCAGATTTATACAACATGGTCAATGTGCCGCAGGCGGTGTGGATCGACGAGGAAGGTCGCATCGTGCGCCCGGCCGAGACCGCCGGCTCGCATGACGGCTGGCGTGCGATGAACCGTGAAGATCACAGCGTGCCGGAGGCTTCCGCCGCGCTCATCGCCAAAGCCCAGCAGACCTATGTGAGTGCAGTCCGCGATTGGGCGATTAATGGCGCCAAGAGCCGACATGCCTTCACCCCTGAGCAGGCCCTCGCGCATCTCGAACTCCCGGCGGACAATGTCGCGTTTGCGAATGCCAACTTCCGGTTAGGGTTCTATCTGCGTGAGCATGGCAAAGAAGTGGAAGGCGATGCGTTTCTGAAGATCGCGAGCGACCTGCGCCCCGAATCGTGGAATATTTATCGCCAGGCGATGAACCTACGCGAGCTGGGGCCCATGGGTTTCGCCGCCAACGAAGCGTTCTTCGCGCGAGTCGATGCACTGGGCGCGGATCGCTACTACCCACCGCCGGATATCGCAGAATTTCCGCGTGAAGCGGGGTTCACGCCGATCTGAACCATTGCGACCGGGGACCCGCGTGGTCTCCGGTCTTATCGCTCAGTCGAACATCATCACTTTCAAACGCGCGCAAACGCCTAACGAGATCCCCCCATGATACTCAAATATAAAACAGCGCTGGTCACCGGATCGACCAGCGGGATCGGGCTCGGCATCGCGTTGTGCCTGGCCCGGCAGGGCGCGAATATCGTGCTGAACGGCTTCGGGGATCACGCGGCCGTCATCACCCAAGTCGCCGCGCTCGGCGTGCAGGCTGAATACCACGGTGCCGACATGAGCAAGCCTGCGGAGATCGAAGACCTGCTGGTTTTCGCCGAAAAGAAATTCGGTGGCGTTGATGTGCTGGTGAATAACGCGGGCATCCAGCATGTCGCGAATGTAGAGGACTTCCCAGTCGAGCGCTGGGACGCCATCATCGCCATCAACCTCAGTTCAGCCTTCCATACCTCGCGCCTGGCCCTGCCGCGCATGAAGGCGCGCAACTGGGGTCGCGTGATCAATATTGCATCGACGCACGGACTGGTCGCCTCCGCCGGTAAATCGGCCTATGTCGCGGCGAAGCACGGCATCGTCGGTCTCACCAAAGCGCTCGCGCTCGAAACCGCGACCACTGGCGTCACGGTTAACGCAATCTGCCCGGGCTGGGTGCTCACTTCGCTGGTTCAGCAACAGATTGACACGCGTGCCGCGAAAGCAGGCATCTCAGTCGAGCAGGCCGGCCGCGAGTTACTGGCGGAGAAGCAACCCTCCTTGCAATTCACGACCCCCGCCCAACTCGCTGAGCTGGCGGTATTCCTGTGCACAAGCGCGGCAGACAACGTGCGCGGCGTGGCCTGGGCAGTCGATGGCGGCTGGACCGCACAGTAGTCAAGCCGTGGCCGCGATTGCGTCATAGATGGAGCCCGAGCTTTGCTTATTTGAATGTTGACGTAGGCGGATCACGGGGAGGCCGAATCAGCATCAACAGTGCAGACTAAAGATGTGCGGCGTAATCAGCAAAACTCCGGCACCCATTCTTCATAGAGTGGCCTGGACGTCAGCGATCCGTAAGTCGGTAATTAAGTGAAATGCCGCAATTCCGATATTGTGTTTTAATCATTAGTATGTCGCCTACACTCCATGCCCCGTGAATTTGAAGAGGCACCTTGAAGAACTCCTCATGGCGAGAATCGAGTCCACCAGCGTAGATGTGACCTTTGACGCCTATTTCAAGGCGCCCGCGTTTTCGTTGGCTCAACAGAATGTTGCCACACTGAAATCTCTGCACGAAGCCCTAAGTGGCAGGTACCAGATTTCTGCTGGAGAAATGAAGGTTAACGGCGGTAATACGCTGTCGGATGTTGCTGTTTCGGTCGACTTATTCGGGGGAAGTGGCCAGGTAGAGGTAAAGGTCGATCGCGTGCGATTGTCGTTTCGCCGATTGATGACCACAGCGGACAGAAACGTCGCAGCAGATTGTGCGGTACTTACGACGGGCGCTGTTGCTGAGGTCCTAGGTGTCGAGTATCAATGGTCGAGCTTCAATTTCAACGCGAATTACCAATTTATGGATACGGGACTGAATGCGTCAGAGCATTTGGCCCGCTTGTGGCGCCCAGAGGCTATCAAACCGGGTGACCATGTGGCCGCCGGCGCCGTAGAGCGGTTCGGTGTGGTCTATGAATTCGAAAATCCTATCGAGCATTGGGACGTAGTGTTCCATGCTTTGCGGAGCCGGGCCGCAGCCCATGAGATTGCGGTCATCAGCATTGCCCGTTTCCTCGACGAGAGCGCGGTGACCGGCATCGAGCCCAAGCTGCAACGACTCGGTGTGGCATTTGGTGCTTTCTATTCTCGATTGGGGCTTGAGTTGGCCGACGTAGGAGGTGAATAGATGAATTCACTTCCTTCCTGGACAGC